>PTLJ01000049.1 GCA_002938045.1 Alphaproteobacteria bacterium MarineAlpha3_Bin4 | reverse complement strand
ATTGGTAACGGTTGCCCTCTTCGACAGAAAACGTGATGAAGAAGTCCCGCCGGTCAGGCGTTAACTCGGCAACACTCGAAACAACTCTGAAGTCTGCAAACCCATCCGAAAGGTAATGTCGCCGTAACAGTTCTCGATCGAGCATCAATCGATCCGGGTCATAGACGTCGTCGCTGGAAAAAAATTTATACCAGGCCGATTCCGAGGTGCGCACGACTCCTCTCAGCTGACGATCGCTGAATTCGCGATTGCCAACAAAACGAATGCTTAGGATCTCCGTCGGTTCACCCTCTCTGATCTCAAAGACCAGATCGACACGGTTCTCAGGCAGTCGGATGACCATGGGTTCTACGGTCGCCGCGAAGCGCCCGCTATGGCGGTAAAGAGAGAGGATCCGCTTGACGTCGTTTTGCACCTTTGTTCGGGTGTAGATCACGCGTGGCCGCAGACTCACCTCAGATTCAAGTATTTCGTTATCAATTGTATTGTTACCTTCAAAGGCAATTCGGTTGATAACCGGGTTCTCGACCACAGTTACAATCAGGGCATCGCCGCGCCGACGTAGCGAAACGTCGGCAAAAAGACCGGACGCAAACAAACTCTTCAGCGACCGATCAATGCGTTGGGGATCGAAATCATCCCCCTCCTGAATAAGCAGATAGGTCCGGACTGTCCCCGGCTCAATTCGTTGCGCCCCCTCGACGATGATCTGGCGTACCTGTGCGCTGGTCTGCGCAAGTTGCACGGCCGACTCAGCGCTTCTCGCCTCCACAACAGGGGAAAGAAAGGAAAACGTAGCGGAAAACACAAGGAACGGGAAGAAGCGATCTAAGCGCCTCAAGTAATACCCCCACTGAAAAATTTAATTAGGTTATGAGTTCTTTGATAAACTCGATTACTCTCAAGTGAACTAGATCATTCCAAGTCACAAAAACGACGAGAATCAATACCAGAATCAAGCCAAAACGAAAACCGTATTCTTGGACCTTCGGGCCCAATGGCCGACCTCGAATAGCCTCCGCGGCATAAAATGCCAAATGGCCGCCATCGAGCATTGGGATCGGGAAAAGATTGATCAGCCCCAAATTCACGGACAACATGGCCATCAGAAACATGAGATTAGAAAATCCGCCTTGGGCCATCTGACCTGAAATCTGTGCGATGCGCAGAGGGCCGCCAAGATCATCCGTGCCGCGATCACCTGCGATCATATCGCCCAGATAAACGACGATACTTACACAAACGGATACCGTCTTCTGAACGCCGAGCCAAACTGCCATTGCTGGGTTCTGTCGTTCGTAGCGGATTTGATTGGGATCGGGTCGCACGCCAAGCCGTCCGACGCTCTTAGCTTGGCCATCTTTGTCCCGCTCGATAGCTGTCTTCGGTGTTGCAACAATCTCAAACTCGGCATCGTTGCGTCGTATCACAAAGGCAAGCGGGGTCCCCGGGTTGGCGCGCACGATCTCACGCAGATCTTCGAATTCCTCGACGGCGTTACTGTCGATGCTAAGAACGGAGTCACCCTTGCGGAAGCCAGCCTCAGCGGCGGCGCTATCTGCCATCACCTTTCCGATACCGGCCAGCGGCACTGGTGTACCGACGAACCCGGCAAGGCCGGCAAACACGATAATCGCGAACAGAAAGTTAACCAACGGACCGGCAGTAACTATGGCCACGCGCTGCGACAATGTCTTGTGGTAGAAGGAAACTGCTTTTTCCTCTGCGCTCATGCACCGCTCGTCCTCGCCGCCCTCGTTGATCAGGTCACCTTCGCCAAACATCTTGACGTAACCGCCAAGTGGAATTGCGCTTATTTTCCAGCGGGTACCGGCATCATTGGTCCAACCGTAGAATTCGGGTCCGAAACCGATGGAAAAGATTTCGACACGAACGCCGTTGCGCCGTGCGACCCAGTAATGACCCCATTCGTGCACATAGACGAGGACCGTCAACACGAACAGGAATATGACAATGTAATACCAGGTAAAGCCGAGGATGCTCATGGGTGGACTTTCTGTTCCGGTTGGTTCGTGAAACTTCTCTCTCACGAGCCTTTTGAATCAATTGAGTTATTAATTCCTTAAAACTGTTAAATCAGGCCTTCCGCAATCTGACGCGCCTCTGAATCTGCGGCCGCCACCTCTGTCAGGTCCTTGATCGTTCTGACGGAAGCCCGCTCCAGGGTTTTCTCCACGACGCGGGAGATACCCAGAAATTCAAGTTTTCCCGCCAGGAAGCTGTGCACCGCGACTTCGTTAGCTGCATTCAGCAGAGTAGGCGCAGCCCCTCCCATTTGCAATGCCTCGTGGGCCAATCTAAGGGCTGGGAAACGGACCGGATCAGGGGGCTCGAAACTCAATGCTCCAACCTCTGCGAGATCGAGACGAGGCGCTGGTGTCGCCATCCGCTCTGGCCAAGCCAACGCATAGGCGATGGGGGTTCGCATATCTGGGGATCCCAACTGCGCCAGAACCGAACCATCAATGTAATCGACCATGCTGTGAATTATTGATTGCGGATGAACTAGGATTTCGATCTTGTCTTTGTCGACGGGGAAAAGGTGATAGGCTTCGATTAGTTCCAGGCCCTTGTTCATCATGGTTGCTGAATCGACTGAAATCTTCGCACCCATATCCCAATTTGGATGGGCAACCGCGTGTTCCGGCGTGACGGTTTCCATCTCTTTTAGAGAAAGTTCGCGAAACGGCCCGCCAGAAGCCGTAAGAATAATCCTTTCAATCTTTTCCGGCTGATCAAAATCAAAGACCTGAAAAATCGCGCTATGTTCGGAATCGACGGGCAAGAGCGTTGCGCGGCTCGCTCGCAACTCGCGGATGAATATTTCGCCGGCGGAAACCAGGCATTCCTTGTTGGCTAGCCCGACAGTGGCGCCCCGCCGCACGGCCGTCAGAGTCGGTTCAAGACCCGCTGCACCGACGATCGATGCCATAACCCAATCGGCTGGCCGACCAGCTGCTTCAAGGATAGCCTCAGCACCAGCTGCGACCTCTACGTTCGAACCGGCAAGGGCATCTTTGAGTTCGGTATACTTGGATAGATCGGCAACGACTGCGAAACGTGCGTTCAATTCGCGGGCCTGTTCCGCCAGCCGAGTTGCGTTTCTGTTGGCTGTCAAAGCTTCGACAATAAATGCGTCAGGCTGACGCTTGATCAGATCGACTGTATTAGCGCCCACTGATCCAGTCGAGCCAAGTATGGAAACCCGCCGCGGCTGGCTGAAGACCGAAACCGGTTTTACAACCATTGTAATACGCTTCCCAACTCTGTGGCGCTAACGCCGCCAACGACAAGCGATGCTGCCAACAAGCTATCGATACGGTCCAGTAGCCCCCCATGCCCCGGGATGATGTCGCTTGTGTCCTTCTTTCTAAAATGGCGTTTTATCCAAGATTCGGCAAGATCTCCGGCTTGTGAAGCCATACCAATGCCGGCACTTATGGCCGTTAATCGCATCTCTCCCCCCAACTCCAATAGCGCTGCAGCTATCGCTCCTACGAGCCCGGAACAGAGAATCGCGCCTGCCAGACCGGCCCATGTTTTGTTTGCACTGATAGCAGGTGCTAATTTTGGCCCGCCTATAACCGTGCCGAATCCGTAGGCGCCGGTATCGGCGGCCCAGACCAAGGCAAAAACCCAGAGCACGGTTTCCATGCCGAGCACAGGATCCCCGCGCAAGTAGACTAGCGCTACGCTGGGCACGCCGATATATAGAGCGCCGAGCGCTAGCCATCCGCCACGCCGCCCGCAAAGATTTGCCCATTCCCAGGCAGCGACGATTGAGCCGGCGGCAACGAGGATCTCGAAATAGGGTGTGCCTAAGACAACCACCGCGACGACAGGAGGGATCATCACCGCCGCTGAAATAATCCGGACGGTTAGGCCTTGAGATGGTGGTTTAGCCCCCTGTCGCGCCATAACGCCGTTCACGACGACTAAACTCCCTGACGGCATCCGTGAAATTCTCGGCCGAGAACTCCGGCCAAAGTGTATCGACAAACACCAACTCGGCATATGCCAACTGCCACAGCAGAAAGTTGCTAATCCGTTTCTCGCCGCTGGTGCGGATCAATAAATCCGGATCCGGCATGTCGCCAGTGAACAGGTTGCGCGAGACTATGGTTTCGTCGATCTCGGCGGGATTGAGTGTTCCTTTTGCAACCATCTCCGCTAGCCGGCGCGCGGTCGCCGCAATTTCACCCCGGCTTCCATAGCTGATCGCCACGGTCAGCGTTAGGACGCTGTTACCGGCGGTCAGTCTCTCCGATTCATTTATTAGCGCCACAATGTCGGGTTTCAGGCGCTCGCGTTCGCCGATGACCTGAAATTGGACCCCCTCCTTATTGAGTTCCGAAACCTCGTTCTTGAGAAAAAAACGCAGCAGACCCATGAGTTCCTTGACCTCACCAGCGGGTCGTTTCCAATTCTCCGAGGAAAAACCGTAGAGGGTCAGGTACGATACCCCGGTGGCGATCGCGCTCTTGACCGATTCCCGAACCGATTCCGCCCCTTTCCGGTGACCCTCGATTCGGGGCAATCCCCGAGCCTGCGCCCAGCGGCCGTTACCGTCCATTATAATAGCCACGTGGACTGGCGTTGGCGGCTTATCATCAGCGCGGATTGAAATAGCCTCCATGGTCCATTACCCCTGTATGATTTCTTGTTCTTTGTTGGCCAGGGCCTCATCGATGCCGGCGATGTGTTCGTCGGTCAGATCCTGCACTTCATTGGTGTAGCGGCGGTGTTCGTCCTGAGAAATTTCGTTATTCTGCTCGGCATGTTTGAGATCGTCCATAGCGTGACGCCGCACATTTCGAACCGCGACACGCGCATCTTCGGCGTATTTATGAGCGACTTTGACCAGTTCTTGGCGGCGGTCCTCGGTCAACGCAGGTATTGGCACGTGAACCAACTGGCCGTCCGACGACGGATTAATTCCCAAGCCCGACTCGAGGATCGCCTTCTCTACCGCCTTGACTAGGCCCATATCCCAGACGTGGACCGTTAGCAACCTCGGGTCCGGGACATTGATGGTTCCGACCTGGTTCATCGGCATCTCGGATCCGTATGCCTGAACCTTAATTGGCTCGAGCAGGCTGGTCGCGGCCCGACCGGTTCGGAGGCCGCCGAACTCCTGATGCAGGACATCAACTGCGCCGACCATGCGGCGTCTAATATCCTTCTTCACGGCCTCAAAAACATCCATACTTTTTCCGCTGCCCCTCTTGCCCCGAGGCCTAGCTGATGATCGTAGCCGTGCCGCGACCAGCAACTACATCGGCAAATTCACCCGGATTGTGAATGGAAAAAACGAGAATGGGAACCTTGTTCTCGCGCGCCAAAGCAATCGCTGAGGTATCCATCACCTGCAGATTATGGGCGAGCACTTCCTGGTAGCTCAACCGCTTGAAACGCTTTGCTTCCTTTTTGGTTTTTGGATCGGCATCATAGACCCCGTCGACTTGGGTTCCTTTTAGTAGTGCATCGCATCCCATCTCGACGGCACGCAACGCGGCTGCTGTATCGGTGGTAAAGAACGGATTGCCGGTACCACCAGCGAAGATTACCACCCGCCCTTTCTCCATGTGGCGGACGGCGCGGCGCCTGATATAGGGTTCACAGACGGTCTGCATCGGGATTGCCGAAAGCACCCGAGTGTGGAGGCCTTTACTTTCCAGCACGCTCTGCACGGCAAGCGCATTGATCACCGTCGCCAGCATGCCCATGTAATCGGCACTAGTGCGTTCGATACCGGCTTCGGCGGCGGCCGCGGATACGCCACGGAAGATGTTGCCAGCACCGATCACTAGGCAAATCTGTACACCGTTCTTATGGACTCGCTGAACCTCTCCGCAAATGCGATTGACCGTGTCTGGATCAAGACCAAAATCGCGTTCACCCATTAAGCCCTCGCCAGACAGCTTGAGCAGAACACGTCGGTATTTCGGCTTACGCGGCATGGTGAAATCCGTTTGGCAATATTGTTTCAGGTGCCCGGAAAATTGTGTCGCGGCCGATGATACACAATCGCCCAACGGACGAACCTGTTTAATTTGTCGGGCAACGGTCGCAACTCAAACACTGGCCGCCGCGGACACCTCGGCCGCAAAGTTGCCTCCCCCCTTTTCGATCCTCTCGCCCAAAATGAACAGGATGAAACCGTTTACAACTATGGGTTTTCCAATCTCCTTAGCAGCGACGTCAATAACCTGAGAGACCTTGGTTTCGCCATCGATCACGAAGGTTTGATCGAGAAGGCAGACCTCTTCGTAGAACTTCCTCAGACGCCCCTCAACCATCTTTTTTATGATATCATCGGGTCTTCCTGAATCGCGCGCCTGCTCCACCAGAATCACCTTTTCACGGGTAACCACATCCGGGTCCAGATCGTCGCCTGATATCGCCTGGGGCTTGGCAGCCGCAACGTGCATGGCTAGTTGCTTGCCCAATAAATCGAGCGCATCGCCCGCGGACTCCGATTCGAGCGATACCAACGAACCGATCTTACCTAATCCCGGTGCCAGGGCGTTGTGAATGTAGCTTGCTAACGTGCCCTTCTCTGCCTTCAACACTGAGACCCGCCGCAGCACCATGTTCTCACCGATGGTTGCTATTAGATGCGTAAGCTGCTCTTTAACGTCGCGCTCCGTTCCTGGATAAGCGCTCGCGTTTACGGCATCGATATCGTCGCCAGTGTCGAGGGCGATCTCGGCGACCGATTTAACAAATTCCTGAAAGGTCTCGTTGCGGGCGACAAAATCAGTCTCGGCATTGACCTCGACGACGGCACCGGCATTGTTCCTAACGGCAATACCGATCAGACCTTCGGCAGCCGTGCGGCCGGCTTTATTAGCTGCTGTGGCGAGGCCCTTAGTCCTGAGCCAATCGACAGACGCTTCCAAATCGCCGTCATTCGCGGCCAGCGCCTTTTTGCAATCCATAATGCCGGCGGAGGCCTTCTCGCGCAGTTTCTTCACTAGCGCAGCTGTGATCTCTGCCATCTTATAACCCCGTTATCGGCTCCAAGTCTAATCTGTTGTTCTAGATTAGAAATTCTCATCAGAAATCCGTATAAAACGGTTAGGCCTTAGCTTTCTTGTCAGCAGAGTCGTCAATCGAATTGGCCTTCGTTAGGTTGTCCTTGACGAGTGTTTCCGGAGCTGTATCACCGGCTGCCTTATCGGCGTCCTTTTCAGTTGCCTTATTCGCAGCCTTGGCGACGTTTTTGGTTGGTTTCTTTTTGGCCGTTGCGGCCGGCTTGGTCTCGCTTTCCGACGCCAGTACCGCTCCGGCCATTTCGGTTTTGACTAGCGCGCTTTTGGTTGACGTGGTTTTGGCCGGAGCATCCAATTGTATTTCGTCGGCCACCTGGGCCGTATCGGTCTGTTCGCCCTTGGGCAGTAGTGTTTCCGCAGGAGCTTCCTCGGCTTCGCCGGCATCGCCGCTAGTGTGGGTTATTTCTTCTTGGATGCCATCGAGGACGGCACCAACCATCAGCTCGCAATAAAGATCAATAGCGCGGATGGCGTCATCGTTGCCTGGAATTGGGAAGTCGATACCTGTCGGGTCACTGTTGGAATCGATGACTCCGACCACCGGCACGCCGAGCTTATTGGCTTCGGCGACGGCGATAGATTCCTTGTTAGTGTCGATAACTACGAGGATATTTGGGAGCCCTCCCATCTCTTTGATGCCGCCGAGCGCCCGCTCAAGCTTGTCGCGCTCGCGCGTGAGTCCCAAGAGTTCTTTCTTGGTCAGGCCCTGGGTTTCTTCCCCAAGCTGTTCGTCGAGATCGCGTAACCGCTTGATGGAATTGGAAATTGTCCGCCAGTTGGTCATCATGCCGCCTAGCCAACGGTGGTTGACGTAATGCTGGCCGCAGCGCTTCGCGGCGTTGGCAATACGACTAGCAGCCTGCCGTTTGGTGCCGACGAATAACACCCGGCCGCCGCTGGCGACCGTCTCGCGGACCGCATGCATGGCCTGGTGCAGCATTGGGACCGTCTGTTGCAGGTCGATGATGTGAATGCGGTTGCGGATCCCGAAGAGATAAGCCTCCATCTTCGGGTTCCAGCGGCGGGTGTTATGCCCGAAATGCACGCCAGCTTCCAACAGCTGACGCATGGTATAGGTTGGCAGCGCCATCAAACTTATCCTTCTCCGGTTGGGCCTCCGCGGGCACAGTCCGGCCTACCTGGGCCAGACACCGGAGCGACACATCGGCTAATTTGCACCGTGCGCCGCACGCCCGCGTGCGAATTGGGGCGTGTGATAGCTGTCCAGGGAGGAGAATGCAAGGAGAAAGGGCGATCCGGAGCCGGAACTTAGATCTCCAACGCCTCGATGATGCCAGAGACGGCCTTGACGGCAAGCAGGACATCCGGCGAGACGGCATATTTCCCTTGCAAGGTGAGCTGTGCCTCGATGCCGTGGTCAAGGCGCGAGACGACCTCGACCCGGCCCTTTCCGCGCCCGGCATCGGCTAGGATCTGTTTGATCGACGGCAGCGGGTCCGGCGAGTCGATCACTACCTTGATGCCCAGTTCGGCGCCGGCTGTGGCGCGATCCAGTGGCTCGAACCCCTGCGCAGTGAAGCGCGCCGCCTGACCCTCAAACTGCACCGCGCCGCGGATCATCAACGAATTGCCGGGTTCGAGCAGTTTGCCC
>PTLJ01000048.1 GCA_002938045.1 Alphaproteobacteria bacterium MarineAlpha3_Bin4 | reverse complement strand
TTGGTTCTTTGCGTTCCGTTAGCCGCGGTCGGCGCGATTGTTGGTTATGTGGCGATGTGCTTAATCATGAAGAGCCGTCCGCTAAATTAGCCGCCGGACGAATAACGAGGAACTTCCGCGAACCCGCGATCGATTGAGCGACACCTTGCGGGCAAACCTTTACTCTCTAGCTAATTTTAATGCCGCCTCTCCGTCCGTGGTAAGCGGATGCTCCAAAATTGAGAGCATTTCTTTCGGAACCACTTGCCAAAGGTTACTCAACTCGCGACGCCAATCATTCAATATACTAAGGGCGAAACGCGATTGGGTGCGTTTGACGTGCTGCTGGACGAGTACCTTGACTATGTCTTCCCAGTATTTCGTTTCGATCCGCTGGTAAACGACGGATTCAGGGTTGATCCGGTACTGGAATTCGTCGTCTGGGTCGTAGACGAAGGCCATGCCGCCGGTCATCCCAGCCGCGAAGTTGGCGCCGACCGGCCCGAGCACGACGGCGACGCCACCGGTCATGTACTCGCAGCCGTTCGACCCACATCCCTCAACCACGGCCCGGGCACCGGAATTACGCACGCAAAAACGCTCCCCGGCTTGGCCGGCGGCGAACAACCGACCGGCGGTTGCCCCGTAGAGGACGGTGTTGCCGATGATCACGTTGGCGTTGCTTTCGAGCGGGCTCGAAGCGGTCGGCCTGAGCACGATAATGCCGCCAGATAGCCCTTTGCCGACGTAGTCGTTAGCATCGCCGAGGACTTCAATGTTCAACCCCTGCACAGCGAAGGCGCCCAAAGACTGGCCGACGGAACCCCTGAGCCGGACGGTGAGGTGGCCGGGCGCTAGCCCGTTCATGCCGTAGCGCCGGGTGATCATCGAGCTCATGCGGGTGCCAACGGCGCGGTGCGTGTTGCGGACCGAATAGGTGAGTTGCATCTTCTCACCATGTTCCAGGGTTTGGCCGGCATCCTTGATGATCTGGGTATCGAGCGTCTCGGGCACCTCATTGCGTCCCTCGAGTACGCAATGGCGTGGGAACCCGCCGGGGTCGGCCTGCGCCAGCAGCGCGTTCAGGTCAAGGTCGTCTAGCTGCGGCGAGCCGCGGCTGACCTGGGTCAGCAGGTCGGCACGGCCGATCACGTCGCGAAGCGATGAGAAACCGAGGTCGGCCAAAATCTCCGCCACTTCCTCGGCAATGAAAGTAAACAAGTTGACGACCTTCTCCGGTGTTCCGGTAAACTTTTCGCGCAGTTTCGGGTTCTGAGTGCAGACGCCGACTGGGCAAGTGTTGGAATGGCATTGGCGCACCAAGATGCAGCCCATCGCGACTAGCGACGTTGTTCCTATACCGAACTCGTCGGCGCCCAACATGGCGGCGACAACGACGTCGCGTCCAGTCTTGATGCCGCCGTCAACGCGCAGCTTGACTGTGTGCCGAAGCCGGTTGAGGGTCAGCACCTGGTTGGCCTCGCTGAGGCCCATCTCCCACGGGAGGCCAGCGAATTTGATCGAGCTTTGCGGGCTCGCGCCAGTGCCGCCGTCGTGTCCGGAAATCAGGATCACGTCGGCCTTGGCCTTGGCCACGCCGGCGGCTACGGTGCCGACGCCCGAGCGTGCCACCAGTTTGACCCCGACCTTGGCGTCCGGATTGATCTGCTTCAGGTCGTAGATCAGCTGCGCCAGGTCTTCGATCGAATAGATGTCATGATGTGGCGGCGGCGAGATCAGTGTGACACCGGGTGTCGAATGGCGTATTTCGGCAATCATATCCGAGACCTTGTGGCCAGGCAGTTGTCCGCCCTCGCCGGGTTTGGCGCCCTGGGCAATCTTGATCTCGATCTCACGGCAGTTGTTTAGGTATTCCGCCGTCACGCCGAAACGCGCAGACGCGACCTGCTTGATGGCCGAGGACGGGTTGTCGCCGTTGGGCCGCGGCTGGTAGCGCGCCGGGTCCTCACCACCCTCGCCGGAATCTGACTTGGCGCCGATCCTGTTCATGGCGATCGACAACGTTTCGTGCGCCTCGGGCGATAGTGCTCCCAAGGAAATGCCCGGTGTGACCAGGCGCTTGCGGATTTCGGTGATGCTCTCGACGTCCTCGACCGGGATCGGTTCGCGTTCGCGCTTGAATTCGAGAAGGTCGCGCAGGAAAATCGGATCGAGCTCCCGTACACCCTGGCTGTAGCGTTTGTAGATGGAGTATGATTCGGAACTGACAGCGTTCTGGAGAACGTGGATCAGCTTGCCGTCATGGCCGTGCGGCTCGCCCAACGCCCGGTAACGGTAAAAGCCGCCGACGGTAAGCGGTACCGCTTCCGATGCGAAGGCGCGGCGGTGCATTTCCGTGACCTTGGAATTGATGCCAGAAAGGCCGATGCCGGAGATACGCGACGCCATACCAGGAAAGAACTCGGCGACCAGGGCGCGGCTTAGGCCAACCGCTTCGAAACAATAACCGCCCCGGTACGAGCTGATGACGCTGATGCCCATCTTTGACATGACCTTGAGCAGACCCTGGTTGATAGCGTCGACGTAGTTTTGGATGCAGGTCTCGAACGGTAAGTCGCCGATCAGGCCTCGGCGGTGGCGTTCATGGATCGACTCCTCAGCCAGGTAGGCGTTGACTGTGGTTGCGCCAACGCCGATGAGAACAGCAAAATAATGGACATCCAAGCATTCGCCAGAACGGACGTTGATCGACGTGTATGTGCGTAGCTCCTGCGACACGAGGTGGGAATGGACGCCACCAGTGACCAAAATCATTGGAATTGGGGCTCGATCTGGCCCCACCGCCATGTCGCTTAGGGTCAGGTGCATGCAGCCGCCGCGGACGGCATCCTCGGCTTCGCTGCGGATGCGGTCGAGGGCGGTACCGAGTGCGCCGAGGCCGTCACCTGGGCGGAAAGTGCAGTCGATCTCAACCGCCGTGTCGCCGAGATACGCCTGCAGGGCGTCGAAAGCGGAGCTGGTCAGGACCGGCGTTTCAAGCTGCAACAGGTCGCATTGCCCGGGGGCCTCCTCGAGGATGTTACCGAGGTTGCCGAGGCGGGTCTTCAGCGACATCACCCGGCATTCACGCAGACTGTCGATTGGCGGGTTGGTGACTTGGCTGAAGGCCTGGCGGAAGAATTGATGAAGTCCGCGATAGGTTTCCGACAGCACCGCCAACGGAGCGTCATCACCCATCGATCCGGTCGCCTCCTTGCCTTCCTCCGCCATCGGCTGGAGGATCAGCTCCGTATCCTCCATCGTCAGACCCAAGCAATGTTGGCGGCGGCGAAGTTCCTCGGCGCCGAAAAGCGACTTCTGCTCGGGCCCTGCCTTGATAACGTCGTCGAGCTTGGTGATTCTCTTGACCCATTCGGTAAACGGCTGGCGCGCGGCTACCAGGTCTTTGAGTTCGCCGTCGTGATAGAAACGCCCGTCCTTGAGGTCGATGGCGATCATGCCGCCGGGATCGATGCGCCCTTTTTCAACGATCTCGGACTCTGGGATCTCGACCATGCCGGTCTCGGAGCCGGCGACCAGCAGGCCGTCGGCAGTGCGCGAGAAGCGCATCGGTCTGAGACCGTTACGGTCCATGCCGGCCAGCACCCAGCGGCCGTCGGTAGCGCAGATCGCCGCCGGCCCGTCCCATGGCTCAAGCACACTGTAGCAATAGGCGAACAGGTCCTGGTGATGCTTGGGCATGGTCACGTTCTGGCTCACCGATTCCGGGATCATTTGAACCTTTGCCGCTGGCGCCGGGCGGCCGGCTCGGCATAATACCTCGAACACGGCGTCCAAGGCCGCCGAATCGGAACTGTCGGGCTGCACTATCGGCTTGATGTCTTCAATATCATCGCCGAATACATCGGCCGCCATCTTCGGTTCATGCGACGTCATCCAGCGCACATTGCCCGTCAGGGTGTTAATCTCTCCGTTATGGGCGAGCATCCGGAACGGTTGCGCTAGGCGCCAGGTTGGGAAGGTGTTGGTCGAATAGCGCTGATGATAGATGGCGAAACTGGAAACGAAGAACTCGTCAAGCAGGTCCGGATAGAAAGCCGTCAGCTGTTCGGCTAGGAACATACCCTTGTAGATGATCGATCGGCAGCTTAGCGAACACATGTAGAAATCGGTGATATGGTTTGAGAGAACCAGCTTCTCGATCCGCCGGCGGATGATGAAGAGGTTGGTCTCGAACGCCTCGGTGGTCATCTCGCCCTTGTCGCTGGTTGCCGGGTTGGCGATCATGATCTGCTCGATCTCGGGCCGCGTTGCATTAGCCTTCTCGCCGATCACCTCGACGTCGATCGGCACCTGGCGCCAGCCGTAAATGACATAGCCGCTTTTCAGAATTTCCGTCTCGACAATCGAGCGGCAGCGCTCCTGGGCGCCGAGGTCGGTCTTGGGCAGAAATACCATGCCGACGGCGATGCGCTCGCTGCCCGGCTCGTGGCCGGTGGCAACGATGTGCTGCTTGAAGAACTCCTGTGGTATCTGCACGTGGATGCCAGCGCCATCACCGGTCTTGCCGTCGGCGTCGACAGCACCGCGATGCCAAACACACTTGAGGGCTTCGATGCCGGCTTCAACGACGCGGCGGCTCGGTTTGCCGTCAATGGCGGCGACTAAGCCGACGCCGCATGACGAAGCCTCATGAGTCGGGTCGTAGAGTCCGTTTTCGGCCAGATGGTCGGCGTTCCTGAGCCAGTCGTCGACGAAGCCACGAGCGGATTGCGAAGGGTGTATTGTCATCCCTCCTCCTAGGAAACCGCCGCCAGGTTGGACCGGACTTCGCGCGCGAGCTTGGTGTGGTGTTGGATTTGCAAGTACTCGTGAATGCCGTCGGCGGCGTCGCGGCCATCGCGGATGGCCCATACCACGAGCGAAGCGCCGCGCATGATGTCGCCGGCGGCGAAGACGCCGGGCAGGCGGGTCATCTTGGACGGCTCCTCAATCTTGACGGTGCCCCATTCAGTGACGGCCAGTTCCGACTCGTCAAACAGGCCAGGGATATCCTCGGGATCAAAGCCCAGGGCCTTGATAACCATGTCCGCGTCAACGGTGAAACTGGAATCGGGAATTGGCTCCGGCGTCTGGCGGCCACTGAAGTCGGCCATGCCGAGGTGCATCTGATAGGCACGAACGGCGCTGACATGGTCGTCGCCGAGAAATGCTTCAGGCGTCGAAAGCCAAAGGAATTCAACGCCCTCTTCCTCGGCGTTGGCAAAATCGCGCATGGAGCCAGGCATGTTGGCCCGGTCGCGGCGATACAGGCACTTGACCGATTTGGCGTCCTGCCGGACCGCGGTGCGCACGCAGTCCATTGCCGTGTCGCCACCGCCGATGACGACGACATTGCGGCCCTTGGCGTTAAGTTCACCGCTGTCGAACTCAGGTACTACGTCGCCGAGTCCCTTTCGGTTGCTGGCTGTGAGGTAGGTCATAGCCGCATAAACGCCGTTGAGCGCTGCACCGGGCAGGCTGATGTCGCGCGCCTTGTAAACGCCGGTGGCTATGAGGATTGCGTCGTGCTTGTCGCGCAACTCGGCTAGAGAAGCGTCACGGCCGACTTCGAAGTCGGTATGAAATGTGACGCCGCTTTCCTGCAATAGCCGCGTACGGCGTAAAACAACGTACTTTTCCAGCTTGAAGTTCGGAATACCGTAGATCAAGAGCCCGCCCATGCGGTCGTAGCGGTCGTAGACGTCAATCTGGTAGCCTAGCCTTCGTAGCGAATCGGTGGCGGCTAGACCGGCTGGCCCGCCGCCGATGATGCCGATCGAATATTCAAGCTCGCTGACTGGGGCCGGAGGCTTGACCCAACCTCGCTGCCAGGCGATGTCAGTGATGTGCTTCTCGACGGCGCCGATCGTGACCGTACCATGCCGTGACTGCTCGAGGACGCAGGAACCCTCGCAAAGTCGATCCTGTGGACAAATGCGACCGCAGATCTCGGGAAAGGTGTTGGTCGATTGGGAGACCTCGTAGGCCTCAGCGAGGCGACCTTCGGTGGCCAGTTTCAACCAGTCGGGTATGTTGTTTTGTAGCGGGCAATGGATTTGACAGAATGGGATGCCGCACTGCTCACAGCGAGACGCCTGCTGGCGCGAGCCAGTGTTGCCGTATTCGCCATAGATCTCAAGGAAATCGTGACGCCGCTCGTCGGTCGGCCGCTTGGCAGGCATCTCGTGCCCGATCTCCAAGAATTGCTGCATTCTGTCGGGCATGGCCCGAAACTCCCTTCCCAGGCATCGTCTGCACCTCATTCGGTCGTCGCTAGCTGAGCGCCGTCGATGTCAAACGATAGATGCCATCAGGAGCTATGCTTCAATCGGCAGGCAAAATTAAGAAAGGGCAGCCTTATTTACTTTATTTCCAGCTCTCCATGGCTATCGAGGCACTATACACCAGGGCGTAGCTATCACAAACCAAAATATCTCCATAAAAAGGACTGAAATGAGACTAAATCAAACCCTGGGAAGCATGTGAAAAATAGTGTAAAAAATACATGATTTAGGGGAATGTTACGTGTCGTTTCTACATATAGCAGTTCTTGCCCTAGTTCAGGGGATCACCGAGTTCCTGCCCATTAGCTCGTCCGGGCATTTGGTGCTGATTTCGGTGGCTCTCAAACTGCCGGATCAGGGGCTGATCATGGATGTCGCCGTGCATGTTGGCACCGTCTGCGCCGTGATTCTCTACCTGTGGGGTGATCTATGGGCCATCCTAATCGGCCTCGGGCGAGCGGCCAAGGGGCGCCGTGACCCTGGCGCGCGCATGGCTGGCCGGATAATCATTGCCACACTACCCTTGGTTGCTGCAGGCCTCGGCCTCAACCACTATTACCCGGGAGGCTTGCGTGGCCTCGAGTTGATCGGATGGTCGACCGTCGTCTTCGGGTTGCTGTTGCTCATCGCTGACCGCATCGGCTTAACACTGCGGCGCGTTGAGCATCTCCGCTACGGCGATGCGATCGTCATTGGCCTGGCCCAGGCCCTAGCCCTGATCCCTGGAACCAGCCGCTCCGGCATCACCATGACGGCCGGAAGAATCCTTGGTATGGAGCGGACCGACGCGGCGCGGTTTTCATTGCTGCTGTCTATACCTGCCATCAGTGGTGCCGGAGCGCTCAAGGGCTATGAGTTGTGGCGGAGCGGCAACGCAGCCCTGACCAGCGATGCCGTCCTCGCCGCAGCGCTTGCCTTCACCGTGGCGTTGATTGCCATCACCGCGTTGATGGCTTGGCTCCGTCGCGCCACCTTCACGCCGTTTGTCGTCTATCGCTTGTTTTTCGGCGGCGCCGTACTCGGCCTTGTCTACGGCTGGTACTAGTAACCCTTGTCGAGGTCGACGACGTTCAAAGGCACCTCGCCGGCCGTGATGCGGCGGATGTTCATGGCGATGTACTCGGCCGCATAATGGGGTACGGTCAAGCTCGCCATGTGGGGTGTGACGGCCACTTTCGGATGGCTCCAGAATGGGTGGTCCGGCGGTGGCGGCTCGTTGTGAAAGACGTCAAGGGTGGCGCCGGCGAGATGGCCCGAATTGAGCGCTGCTAACAGCTCGGCATCGACCACATGGCCGCCGCGTGCCGAGTTGATGACAAAGGCACCATGGGGCAGCTGGGCGATGGTCTCGGCGTTTATAATACCGGCCGTCTTATCGGTCAGCGGCAAGAGACAAACCAGGATTTCGGTGCGGGCTAAGAATAGCTTAAGCGCGTCGCGGCCGGTGAAACTGGTGACGCCTTGGATGTCCTTCTCGGAGCGGCTCCAACCGGCAACGTCGAAGCCAAGCGCGGCGAGCTTTCGCGCCGCGTTTCCGCCGAGTTCGCCGAGGCCGAGAATGCCGACACGCCGGAGCCGGGTGTCGTGCTGCGGCAGGTTGCTCCATTTCCCGTCGGCGACCATGCGCGAATACTTGCCCATATGGCGGTGGTAGTGCAGAACCCAATAGATGACGTATTCGGACATCCCATCGGTCAGGCAGTGGTCGACCAGACGCACAATCGGCAGATGGCGCGGCAGTTCCGGGTCGCAGACGATGCCGTCGATGCCGGCGCCCAAGGACAGGATCGCCTTCAGGTTCGGATAGGTCTTGAGCAGGCCGTGCGGCGGCCGCCAGACGAGCGCGTAATCGACGTCGTCCCGCGGTTCGGCTTCGTCCGGCCAGACCCGAAACTCCAGCTCGGGAAGCTCGTTGAGCATCGCTTCGCGCCAAGCCTCAGCTTTGTCGACCGCGGAGATGAAGAGGAGTTTCATAAGCCCGTCCGTAGTTTCGCTCAGGTTCTGACGACGCCTGCTTCGTCGGCCTTGAGTTCGAAAGCAGCGGCCATCAGCGCACGCGTGTATGGCTCTTTAGGGTTCACGATCACGTCCTCCGCCAAGCCCTGTTCGACGACCTTGCCGTCATGCAGGACGAGCATCTCATGAGCAAGAGCGCGGACTACCTTGAGGTCGTGGCTGATGAAAAGATAAGCGAGGTTGTGCTTAGTCTGTAGTTCCCGGAGCAGTTCGACGATTTGCGCCTGAACGGACATGTCGAGAGCGCTGGTTGGCTCGTCGAGAACGATGAATTTAGGCTTCAGGACCAGGGCGCGAGCGATAGCGATCCGCTGCCGCTGCCCACCGGAGAACTCGTGCGGATAACGATCCTGCATGTGCGGCTCAAGACCGACTTCCTCCATCGTCTCGCCGATAATCCTGCGCCGCTCACCGTAGTCACCGCCGAGGTCGTGCACCAACAACCCCTCCTCGAT
>PTLJ01000047.1 GCA_002938045.1 Alphaproteobacteria bacterium MarineAlpha3_Bin4 | reverse complement strand
CGCCACCGGGCTATATCTGTTGCCTGAATGGCATCCAAGCGAGTCTTGGGAGAGAAGTGATCTACGATCACATTCAAACAACATCTTTCCGATTTCTTGGAGTTCTCCCGGCTGTTTTTAAGCTGGATAACGGTTTGAAAATACCTGTCGGCGGCTTCCTCAATCGTTAGAGGTTCAATCTTTGCAATCTGGTGCTTCCCATCGTGAATTTCCTGACGCCACTTCGCTTCTAATCGTATCGCCTTTCGTTTTATGTTGGTCCCGCTGCTACGTCTGAATCGTTTGCCATCGACCTTAAACTCGATGAGCCAGTTCTTGCTGTTGGGTTGCTTGTAAACAGGCATAGTCGTTTCTCCACACAAGGGTTGCTGTGTGGCTATGCCCCTAGAATTGCCCCTAGTACTGATTTTGGAAGGGTCGTTTTACCTGCTAAACCAATCAACGGTGATTGTGTGACAGGCTAACCCATTGAAATCATTCCCACTCAATTGTTGCCGGTGGCTTCGAGGTAACGTCATAGACGACCCGGTTGATGCCGCGCACCTCGTTGATAATGCGTGTCGAGGTACGGCTGAGAAAGGCATGGTTGAATTGGTAGTAGTCTGCCGTCATGCCGTCCGTGGACGTCACTGCCCGGAGTGCGCAAACATATTCATAAGTACGCGCGTCGCCCATCACGCCAACGGTTTGCACCGGCAATAGCACAGCGAAGGCTTGCCAGATTTCTCCGTAAAGTCCGCTATTTAGAATCTCTTCCAAATAGATTGCGTCGGCCTGGCGGAGAATGTCCGCCTTTTCGGGTGTCACCTCGCCGGGAATTCGGATTGCCAGCCCGGGGCCCGGGAACGGGTGGCGGCCGACTAACTCCTCGGGTAATCCTAGCCGCATGCCCAACAACCGCACCTCGTCCTTGAACAACTCCCGCAGAGGCTCCACCAATTCCATGTTCATGCGTTCAGGCAGCCCACCCACGTTGTGGTGCGACTTGATGGTAACGCTCGGCCCGCCGGTGAAGGAAACGCTCTCGATGACGTCGGGATAAAGCGTCCCCTGGGCTAAAAACTCGGCCCCGCCGGCCTTATTAGCCTCCTCTGCGAAGACGTCTATGAACAAGGCTCCGATCGTTTTTCGCTTCTGTTCCGGGTCGGTGATGCCTTCAAGCGCACCCAAGAACAAATCCCCGGCGTCGCGGTGGATCAGCGGGATGTTGTAATTTTTGCGAAAGAGCCCTATCACCTGTTCCGCTTCGCCCAGGCGCATCAGGCCGTGATCGACGAACACGCAGGTGAGCTGCTCACCGATCGCCTGGTGCAAGAGAACGGCGACGACCGACGAATCGATCCCACCCGAGAGGCCGCAGATGACACGGCCTTTTCCCACCTGCGCCTTAATCTTGGCGATCTGCTCCACATTGAAGGCGGCCATGGTCCAGGTGCCCTTGCAACCACAAATCCCCAGTGTGAAGTTGTTGATTAGCCCTGCTCCGTCTGGCGTATGGACTACCTCTGGGTGAAACTGGACGCCGTAGAGTCGCCTGCCGTCGTCGGCGATGACGGCGTAGGGCGAGGTCTCCGACGTAGCGGCGACCCGAAAACCCTTGGGAATGGCTTCAATCCTGTCGCCGTGGCTCATCCACACCTGTTTTTGGTCGCCCGATTTCCAGACGCCCTCGAATAGGGCACAGTCCTCCGTCACCTCGACCATGGCACTGCCGTATTCCTGGGTGTCGCAAGGAATCACATCACCATCCAGCTGCTGGACCATGGTCATCTCGCCGTAGCATATGCCGAGAACGGGTAATCCAATGCTACCGTTGAACAGCGCCTGGGGTGCCCGCGGCGTCTTAGCCTCGGTAACGCTTGCCGGTCCTCCCGAGAGAATCACGCCACGGGCGCCGAAGGACTGAATGCTCTCGGTGCTAACATTCTGGAATGGATGGATTTCACAATAGACGCCCGTTTCGCGGACGCGCCGCGCAATTAATTGTGTCACCTGGCTTCCGAAGTCGACAATCAGGATGCGGTCGGCATGGGACTCGATCATGGGGTGTCGCACCTCATGGCAAGTTTCTTACGTGAGGCCGGCGCATCTCGCAAGCCAGGTCTCGCAAGGCTTGAATTGCCGGCAGGCCATGGCGTGGATCTGCGCCTAAGCGGAATTGCCATTATAATCGAATTCTCTATGCTTTTCGCCTCTACACACGAGTAAGGCCGCAGAAGGGGGGACCATGATCGCGCCGGCCGTTCCAACTCCAGAAGAGTGGCCCGAGACTGTATTCGCGGTCCTGATCGAGGCCGGCGTGTGGCTATTCGCCTACGTGCCCGACGCTGGCAACAAACACCTGATCGAGCTCGCCGACGCGCACCCGGTCGCGCGCACGGTTCTGTTGACTACGGAAGAGGAGGGCATCGCGCTCTGTGCCGGCGCGGATCTCGTCGGAAAACGTGCCATCCTTTGCATGCAGTCCTCAGGCGTCGGCAACTGCCCGAACTTTCTGACCCTGGCCAAGGGGGCGGGCTTCCCGATCCTGATGATGGTTTCCATGCGCGGCGGGCCGAAAGAGCAGAACCCGTGGCAGAAGCCCATGGGTGAGGCGGTTGAGCCAATCCTGCACGCCATGGGCGTTGCCACCTTCGCCATCCACACCAGCCAAGAACTCGGACCGGCTATGGAAACGGCGATACACGCTGCTTTCGAGACCGGCCAGGCGGCGGCGCTGGTGTTGACCCAAACCTTCCTCGGCGTCAAGCAGTTCTAGGGGAGGGGAGGACTTGAGCGACTGGCCAACATCCACCATAGATCGCCGCGAACTGCTGTCACGCCTGTTCCCAGCGCCCGACGAATACCTCTTCATCAGCGGCCTGGCCGGCCCGGCACGCGACGCAGCCGATCTGACCGGCGACGGCGACAACCTCTACACCATGGCTGGAACCATGGGTGCCGCGGTATCCATGGGCTTGGGAGTCGCCTTGTCAGCGCCGGAAGCACGCGTCGCCGTAATCACCGGCGATGGCGAACTGCTGATGAATGTGGGTGCACTCTGCACCGTCGCCAATCAGACCCCCGCGAACCTCTCTATTGTCTGTATCGACAATGCTTGCCACGGCGAGACCGGCGGCCAGGTGGGCATGACCGCGGGGCTAACAAACCTGACGGCGATAGCGGCGGGCGCTGGGATCGGATCCGTGATGACTATCTCCAGCGCGGAAGAGATTGAGGTGGCGGTAGGGTTCCTTACTGACTCCGCGGCTCCCCGTTTCCTGTGTTGCCGCGTCATAGCTGGTCCACCCGTTAACTTCAACCGCGACTTGGACCTGGCCCGCTGCCGGCGCCGCTTCCGGAACGCCTATCTCGGCGCCGCCGAATAGAAGATGTTGCGCCCACCCATTAATCTCGATTTAAGGAAGAGAAAGGAGAAAACGCAGGGCCGCATCACGCAGCTTGGCGCTGAAACTATTCTTGACTAGGCTGACGTTAGCACTCAGTCAGCCACCCGTGTCGGCATCGAGATCGGCGGCGTCGATGCCAGCGACGGCGGCGGCCTCGTCGTTGGACGACGTATCGCCACTGATGCCGACAGCACCGAGGATGTCGCCGGTTTCTGGATCACGGATCAAGACGCCGCCTGGCACTGGTACCATGCGGCCCTGCGAAGCAGCAGAGACGGCGGCGAGAAATTCGGGGTTCTTCTCGGCGATAGCCCGAGAACTGACGCCGAAGCCCAAAGCGCCGTATGCCTTGCCTGCGGCGATCTCGGGCCTGAGGATGCCGCTTTCGTCCTCGCGCTTAAACGCGACCAAGTGGCCTCCGGCGTCCAAAACGGCGACAGTTAAAGGCTCGCATCGGTTGGCGCGGCCCCAAGCGAGAGCGCCCTCGACAATCGCAGAGGCCCGCTCAAGGGTCAGTTTCACCACTGTGACGCCTATTCGGCGGCGTCAATCTTGTCCGTCTCGTCGGCGTAGGACTCCTTGTAGAGTTTGCCGCCCTCAGCCTCGAAGCGGGCCGACATCTCGGCCATGCCCTTCTCCGCGTATTCGCGCACCTGGTTAGTTATCTCCATGGCGCAGAACTTAGGCCCGCACATGGAGCAGAAGTGAGCCACCTTGTGTGCCTCCTTGGGCATGGTCTGGTCGTGGAAGTTGCGCGCTGTTTCCGGATCCAGCCCTAAGTTGAACTGATCCTCCCAGCGGAACTCGAATCGCGCGCGGGAAAGCGCCTCGTCACGCGCTGCCGCGCCCGGGTGACCCTTGGCCAGATCAGCTGCATGGGCAGCGATTTTGTATGTGATGACGCCGGTCTTGACGTCGTTGCGGTCGGGTAGCCCTAAGTGTTCCTTCGGCGTCACGTAACATAACATGGCGGTGCCGTACCAGCCAATCATCGCCGCCCCGATGCCGGACGTGATATGGTCGTAGCCGGGCGCAATATCGGTGACTAGGGGGCCCAAGGTATAGAAGGGGGCCTCGTTGCAGCATTCTAGCTGCTTCTCCATATTGATCTTGATCTTGTGCATGGGGATGTGGCCGGGGCCCTCGATCATCACCTGAACGTCTTTGGCCTGGGCGACCTCGTTCAACTCACCCAAAGTCTCTAGCTCGGCGAACTGGGCGGCGTCATTAGCGTCCGCGCCGGAGCCAGGCCTGAACCCATCGCCCAGCGAAAACGCCACGTCGTAACGGGCCATGATGTCGCAAAGTTTATCGAAGTTCTCATATAGGAAGGACTCCTTATGGTGCGCCAGGCACCACTTAGCCATCACCGAGCCGCCTCGACTGACGATTCCGGTAACGCGGTCAGCCGTCAAATGCACGTGCTTGAGGCGCACACCAGCGTGAATAGTGAAGTAATCGACACCTTGCTCGCACTGCTCGATGATGGTGTCGCGGTAGATCTCCCAACTCAGGTCCTCGGCCCGGTCGACCTTCTCCAAAGCCTGATAAATCGGCACACTGCCGATCGGCACCGGCGAGTTGCGGATGATCCATTCGCGGATATTGTGGATATTCCTGCCGGTGGAGAGGTCCATTACCGTGTCGGCGCCCCAGCGCGTTGCCCAGACCATCTTCTCTACCTCCTCCGCGATCGAGGAGGAGACAGCTGAGTTGCCGATGTTGGCGTTGATTTTTACCAAGAAGTTGCGGCCGATGATCATCGGCTCTGTTTCCGGGTGGTTGACGTTGGCTGGGATGATGGCGCGCCCGCGCGCGACTTCGTCGCGCACAAACTCAGGCGTCACGTATTCCGGGATTTCGGCGCCGAAGCTCTCGGCTGCCTCGATCAGCTTTTTCGACGCCACCGGATCGTGCTCCCGGCGCAGGTTCTCGCGGATGGCGATGAACTCCATCTCCGGCGTGACCATGCCGGAGCGCGCGTAGTGCAATTGCGTTACGTTGGCGCCTGCCTTGCCACGCATGGGACTGTGGACGCACGGGAACTCAGGCGCCAGCTTGTCACCGGTGGCGCCGCCGTTGTCTTCCAACTTGACGACGCGGCCGTCATATTTCTCGACGTCACCGCGGTCCTCAATCCAGGGCTCTCGCAACCTGAACAGCCCGGCCTCAAGGTCGATTTCAGTCGCCGGGTCGGAATAAGGCCCGGAGGTATCGTAGACGACCAGCGGTGGCTCCGCGGCGGTCTCGTGCACGGAGATCTCGCGCATCGGCACGCGGAGCTCGGGGTGCCGATCGCCGGCGATGTATATCTTGCGGCTCGCCGGCAACGGGCCAGTGGTGACTTCCATCAACTGCGGTTTGGAAATAACGTTCATCGTGGACCTCCTCTGCTTCATAAGAAGATCCGGGAGAGCGTTGGCTTTTAGTTCGGGATGCGTCCCTTTTGGGGTTGGTCTCGGGACGAACCGTTCCAATCCCTACGCCGGCGTAACCCGGATCAGGTTCGACGGGTCTTCGCTGGGCGCTGCCGGTTGCCATCGCCTAACGAACTCTCAGCCCCGTTTTTGGGGCTCCCCGCGGAACATCTTTAATGTGGGGCTGATCGGTCGCCGGGTCAAGAAGACTCCGCCGCCGCTGGCCCACGAAGCTCTAGTCGAGGGCAACCAAGTTGTCGGCGGCCTCTTTGCCGTCGCGGCCGGGTACCAACTCGTACTGAACCTTCTGGCCTTCACGTAGGCCTTGTAGGCCGGCGCGTTCGACAGCGGTAACGTGGACGAAGGCGTCCTTGCCACCGTCCTCAGGCTGGATGAATCCATAGCCCTTGGTGGCATTAAACCATTTGACGATACCGTTCGGCATAACTCTCTTCCTTAATTATCACTACACGCACCCAGTGTGCGCTCGATCTTGGCTTCACAATTTCAGGGAGCAACTCTACCGCGGATACGGTTGTTAGACGGGGCAGGCCCCAAGGGTACGCCGTGACAACTGTGGTTCCAATCCGTGGGTTATAGGGGGTTCCGGTTGATAAAACAATGAAAAGACGAACAAATTCATCATAGCGGGCATTCCTAATTTTACCTAGGTCACGGATGCTGGCGGCGCTCGGGGCGCCGGCTTCCGTGGCTGAAGCGGCTTAAGTGATTATCGTTGACGGCCATTATCCTGATTCCCGGCTCCTATATGGCAGAAATTGACGAAAGTGAGTACTAATAAACCCTAGCCGACAGCCCCGGCCCACGCTAATTAAGGGTTTTGACCATGTCTCACCGCATCGTTTTCCTCGACCGCGACACCATCGCACCCTACATCGCCGTCCGCCGACCGGAATTCGAGCACGAATGGACCGAATACGGCCGCACCCGCGCCGACCAGGTCGTCGAGCGACTGCAGGGCGCGACCATCGCCATCGACAACAAGGTGGTGCTGAGGGCCGAGGCCCTGGTCGATTGTCCTGAGCTGAAAATGGTTGCTATCGCTGCCACCGGCACTGACATCGTTAATCTCGATTACTGCAAGGCCAACGGCATCGTCGTCTCCAACATCCGCGGTTACGCCATCCACACTGTGCCCGAGCACACCTTCGCCCTGATTTTAGGACTCAGGCGCTCGATCATCGGTTACCGCCAGGACGTCGTTCACGGCGAATGGCAGAAAGCGGACCAATTCTGTTTTTTCAACCATCCGATCAACGATCTGCACGCCAGCCGTCTCGGCATCGTCGGCGAGGGTGTAATTGGCCAGGCGGTGGCGGCGATCGCCAAGAACGGCTTCGGTATGGAGCCGGTGTTCCTCGACCACGAATTTGTCAGCGACAAAGTGCGGGCGTCGAACACCTTTGTCTCCATGGACAAATTGCTAGCGATGTCGGACGTGATCACCCTGCATTGCCCATTGCTGCCCTCGACACGCGGCATGTTTGGCATCAACGAGTTCCGCAAGATGAAAGAGACGGCGTTGATCATCAATACGGCGCGCGGCGGCCTGATCGAGGATGCGGCCCTTGCCCAGTCGCTTGAGGAAGGCCTGATCGGGGGAGCGGCAATCGACGTTCTCGCGCCCGAGCCGCCAGCTGATGACCACCCGTTCTTCAATCTTCTGGAGCGGCCTAACTTCATCCTAACGCCACATGTCGCCTGGGCTAGTCGCGAAGCCATGCAGACGCTCTGCGATCAGCTGATCGACAACATAGAAAACTTCGTTCGTGGTGCGCCCTCTAACGTGGTCGGTGTTTTCTGAGCGGAAGGAGCAGTCAGCCCCCCGACATCGGTATTTGAGAGATCAATAAAGGCGGTCACCTTCATAAGCCCAACGGCTGCGATGATGCGCCTGCAAATGATTTGCAACCGCTGGGCAGGCCGCGTCAGTGGCTATTCATGTCCTTAGCCGACCGGCCTGTTTGCCGTGATTAGGATCTTGCCGTTGCGGCCTTCGCGCATGGCATGTGAGAGAGCGTCGCGGGCCTGGTCGATGGTGTAAGTTTCCTCGACCGGTACAGAAAGCGTACCGTCTGCGAACAGTTGCACCAGGTGGTCGTAGTGCGAGCGGATCTCGACCGGTTTCATGGTTCCAAATTTGGGTGCCAGCCAAAAGCCCTTGAGCGTGAGGCCGCGCAGGATCAATTGGTCCGGCGTCACGTGGCAGGGCTCACCGCTGAGGAACCCGTAGTTGACGGCGTTGTGGATGATCCAGTCGCCGGCGCCGATAGAGACGTAGTCGCGTAGAATCAGATGGGCGGTCGCCGGGTTGGCCTTGAGCATAGCGAGTTGTAGAGCGTCGACAGTTTTCGGCACCGGCACCACCTGCGCCGCCGAGAGGGAGACGCGTTCGGCCCAGTTAGTCCGCGCCAGGCTAATCACCCGATCGCCGAACTTGAGACCGTCAACGCCGTTGCCGATTCTGGCGACCCGCCCGACGCCTTCTATGCCGAGCCGGGACGGAAACTCAGAGACGCCCGGATAGAGGCCCTGGATCATCAGTAGATCTGCTGGGTTGATGGGCGCCGCCTCGATCTCGATGATCACTTCGCCGGCATCCGGCGGGCTCGGGTCGTCGACCTCGACGCATTGGCAGACCTCGGCTGGAATGCCGTGGGTGGCGGCTTCGATAGCCTTCATAGCTTCCACTCCGCAAATGCAAGCGGCGTCACCCAGCGCCGAAGGCGAGACTATAGCATAATAGTGGGAAAGGACCGGGGGCGAGACAAATCCATCTGATGGATAGGGCGGGGTTGGTAAAGGCTTCACGCACCCTGCGGCTTCAGCGCTTTTCCTTGTGTGACAGCGGCGTCCGTGGAGGCATTAGTCGGTGGGATGCGGGCCGCTCCAGGGATGCTCTTGGTCCATGGTGCCCATCAAAATACGCCCCGAATCGCAGGCGAAACCGTTTGTCAGGCGGCCTGACCTCCTTCC
>PTLJ01000046.1 GCA_002938045.1 Alphaproteobacteria bacterium MarineAlpha3_Bin4 | reverse complement strand
CAGATCATCGGCTGATCGCGTTTCGGGGGTTGGTTTCCCGTGTTCATGTGGCGTGCCGTCTTTGCAGCAAGCTCTAATATCCTCCGCCAACCGATGCTCCGAGCCCAAACGCGAAACCATCGTTAGGAAGGACACCCTGCAAGGTCTCATAGTTAGGCTTGCCGACGGATTGCTCGTAGCCCTGAAGCTGAGCGCCTTCGCGGTGCGGCGACGGCCTCCGAGTTGGCCTGGTAGAGCCAGTCGGCGTTCAAAAGCGAGACACCGGGTGGCAAGGAAACCATGTATCCGGGCAGCGAGTGGGGTGGCGGTTGCTAGCGTACTAGCGACACGATTTTGTGTTGCGGCGCAAGCCCGATGAGCGCGACCGCCTTAGCGTTCTTATCCTGCGCACGGTCAATCGTGCGGTGTTCCTGCGCGATTTCGGTAAATTGATCGTCCGCGCGGCCTCCGACGACGGCGGGGCCGGTGCGGAGGCGTTACCGCCACGTTACTAAGCCCGAGGCCGGATGCGGGTCGCGGTTGGCCGGCGTGCGGAAGCGGTGCAGATAGGTCGGCAGAATGACCTCCGCCGCCGTCGGCTCCAGCCCTAGATCAGCGAACCCGAGGGCGCTGGCGGCGACGACATTGTCGGTCTTCATCAATTCGACTTGATCGCGGGTTAATAGCGGCTTCGGCAGTTTCTCCAGGAACCAGGCCTCGATGGTGGCGATGCCGAACGGGATCGGCGCCAGGACGCGCCGCCGCCCGGTGTGTTTCAGCACCAGCTCCATGATCTGCTTGAAGCTGTACACGCTCGGTCCGCCCAGTTCGTAGTGCTTGCCGCGCGTCGCGTTGTCGCCGAGGATGACGGTGATCGCCTCGGCGACATCGCCGACGTAGACCGGCTGGAATTTGGTGCCGCCGTCACCGTAGAGGTCGAGCGAGAGAGATAGATTGCCATCTTCGTTGGTGAACGAGACCTTTGGCAGCAGCGGACAGCCGAACAACGGTAGCATCGGACTCCACCGGGTAAGGCCAGCGAACATGTTGAAGAAGTTGTCTTCCGGCCCGAATACAACACTAGGCCGGACGATGGTGGCGTCGGCAAAGGTGTCCATCACTGCCGCTTCACCGGCCGCCTTGGTGAGGGCGTACTGGGCCGTCGAGTCGGAATCGGCGCCGATCGCCGAGACATGGACCAGCCGTTTGACGCCAGCCGCTCGGGCCGCGCCAGCGACGGTGCCGGCCACTTTGGCATGGATCGCCGGAAACGTGTTGCGACCGCTTTCGTAGAGGATACCGACCAGGTTGACGACGGTGTCCGCGCCAGCGACAGCGGTCGCGACCTGGGCCGCGTCGGTGACTTCGGTCTGCCAAAGCACGAGCTGCCCGGCGTCGCCGAGCGGCTTCAGATGGGCGCCACCCTCCGGATCACGGACTGCGACGCGGATCTCCCCGCCGGCTGCAGCGAGGCGCCTGACGAGATGGCGGCCGATAAAGCCGGAGCCCCCAAAAACGGTCGTGACGCGTCTATCCATGCAAACTCCTGTAAGGGCGTGGTGGCGCCTGTACATGTACCCAGATTGTAGGCCACTTCCTCCAGATTTCAATGTCTCCGTCGCCCGGCTAGACGATGGCTAACGCTTCAATGTTGACATCTCGCTCGGGGCACAATAAGCACTGGCCTTAGAACCACCCAGGGGTGGTCTCTTTTTCGTTTGCCCAGGTGGCGGAATTGGTAGACGCGCAGGTTTCAGGTACCTGTGGCCGCAAGGTCGTGGAAGTTCGAGTCTTCTCCTGGGCACCATTTTCCCACGATGCCTAATCGCGTCAAGCGAGAACCGGACCGTTGCCAAAACTGCTGAAAGCTAAACCCAAGTTGATCGAACTGCATCGCGGCGACCTGCCCGGAGGGCTCGACTTCGGCGCCGTGGTCGCCGCCGATACCGAGACCCAGGGCCTCAACCCGCTTCGTGACCGGCTGTGTGTCGCCCAACTGTCGAACGGGGACGGCGTCTGCCATCTGGTCCAGTTCGCTGACGGCGCCTACGATGCGCCCAACCTGAAAGCGGTGCTGACGAATCCTGGCGTTACCAAGATCTTCCATTACGCGCGCTTTGACATCGCCATCCTAAAACGCTACCTCGGCGTCACCGTGGCGCCGGTCTATTGCACCAAGATCGCGTCAAAGCTGACCCGCACCTACACCGACCGGCACGGCCTCAAAGATGTCACCCGTGAGCTTTTGGGCGTCGAGCTCTCGAAGGAACAGCAATTGACCGACTGGGCGGCCGCCGAGCTGACGTCCGAGCAACTCGAATACGCAGCCTGCGACGTATTGCATCTGCATCAGTTGCGCAACCGCTTCGAGATTATGTTGGAACGCGAAGGCCGGGCCGAATTGGCCCGGGCGTGTTTCGAGTTCCTGGCCATAAGGGCCGAACTCGACCTTAGCGGCTGGGACGAGGGCGATATCTTCGCCCACTGATGGCAAATCCCATTAAGGTGCGGATTTTATTGACCTTTTCCTGCCACGGGGGCATAATTCATCAATCACCGTTACCTAAAAGCTATGACTTTCCGACCCATTCTGCGGGTTTTCGGCGGCAACCGGCCACGGGATCAAAAAACGGACTACAATGAGCCCACCCACTGCACCAAAACGCTCCGGCCGACGGTCGGCCTATAGCCCCGAAGCGGAAACCGGCCTCGAGTCGGCGAAGCGGGTCCTCAACACCGAGGCTGAGGCACTGTTAGCGCTCAGCGCCGGTCTGGGCGAAGCCTTGATCTCGACACTTGATATGTTGGCCGACGTGTCCGGGCGGGTGGTAGTGACTGGCATGGGCAAGAGCGGCCACGTCGGGCGCAAGATCGCCGCCACGCTAGCATCGACAGGAACGCCGGCACTATTCGTGCATCCCGGCGAGGCCTCGCACGGTGATCTTGGGATGATCACAACGGACGACGCTGTGTTCGCCCTCTCCAATTCGGGCGAGACAACGGAGCTCGCCGACATCGTCGCTTACGCGAAGCGCTTCGAGATCCCGCTGATCTCGGTAACGTCGAGCGCCAACAGCGCGCTCGCCGACGCGGCGTCAGTGTCGCTAGTGCTGCCCGACGCTCCCGAGGCCTGCCCCATGGGCCTAGCGCCGACGACCTCGACTACACTGTTGTTGGCGCTGGGCGACGCCATCGCGGTGGCGCTGCTCGAGCGCAAGGGGTTCTCGCCGGCCGACTTCCGCGTCCTGCACCCCGGCGGTAAGCTCGGTCGGCGGCTGCTCAAGGTCGCCGACCTGATGCATTCGGGCGACGAGCTTCCGCTCGTCTCAGGCGACATGAAGATGGATCAGACGCTTCTGGTGATGACCGCGAAGCGCCTCGGTTGCGTCGGCGTCGTCGACGGTGACGGCCGCCTCGAAGGCGTCATCACCGACGGTGATCTGCGCCGTCACATGTCGAGCAAACTACTCGAGCTGAGCGCCTCCGATGTGATGACCGGCGGCGCCAAAACAATCGGCTCGGACACGCTCGCCAGCGAGGCGCTCGGCCTGATGAACACGGCCGCGATCACCAACCTGTTTGTGGTCGAGAACACAAAGCTGCTCGGCGTTATCCATATCCATGACTGCCTGCGCGCGGGCGTCGCCTGAGCCGGCCAAGGGCGCCCTGCCTTGGACACCCGCACCGATCCTCAGCCTGCCGCCGCGGGATTCCGCGACGCGGTGTTGGCAGCTACCGACCGGCGCGCGCGGATCACATCGAGGTCGGTCACTCGCCGTACGCGCAATCGCGCCTACAGCGGCTTCGTCAGTACGATGAAATGGCTGTTGCCGGCGGGTGCCATCGTAATGGTCGGGTTGATCGTCCTTTGGCCGCTCTTGAACACCTCCGATCTCGGCTTCCGCATCGGTTTCTCGGCGCTTCGGATCAGCGACACCGACGATCCGGCGATGATCAACGCGCGTTACGTGGGCACCGACAAGAACGACCGGGCGTTTTCGGTCACCGCCGACTTGGCGCGCAAGATAGAGAGCAACGTTACCAGCTTCGAGCTCGAGATGCCAAAGGCAGACATCAGCCTCGACAACGGCACCTGGCTGGTGCTAACGGCAGAAACAGGCCTCTACGACAGCACCAATAGCACCCTCGATCTGGCTGGCGCGGTCAATTTGTATCACGATTCCGGTTACGAGTTCCGCACTCAGAAGGCGGCCATCGATCTAAAGAAGAGAGTCGCTGCCGGTAACGAAACAGTTAACGGCCAGGGGCCGTTCGGCAATCTCAAAGCCGAGGGGTTCCGACTCATCGACAGGGGCAAGATCATCTATTTCACCGGCCGCGCAACGGTGGTGTTCTTCCCGGGCGCCAACAGAACCGCGCGATGAACCAATTGTTCGCGATCGCCGCCCTTGCCGCGCTTTTGTTGTCGGCCGTCACGGCGCAGGCGCAGAGCCTCAATTTCTCCGGCAACGGAGACGCGCCGATCGAAGTCTTCGCTGACGATGGCCTCGAGTGGCACCAAGAGCGGCTGGTTTTTATCGCTCGTGGCAACGCACGCGCGGTCCGCGGAGAGGTCACCGTCCACGCTGACGAGCTCCGCGCATATTATCGCGAGAAGGCGAACGGCGGCACCGATATCTGGCGCCTCGACGCGCTCGGCAAGGTCCGCATCGTTAGCCCCAACGGCAAGGCCTTCGGCGGCAAGGCCGTCTACGACGTCGACAACGCGATTCTGGTGTTGAGCGAAGGCAAGCTGCAGTTGGTGACACCGACCGACGTGATTACCGCCGACAAGCAGCTCGAATTCTGGGAGGCCAAGCAGATCGCCGTCGCACGCGGTAACGCCTTCGCCGTGCGTGGTGAGAAGCGTCTGCGCGCCGACGTGTTAGCCGCCTATTTCCGTCCCGACGAGAAGGGCGAGCCGCGGGTCTACCGGGTCGAGGCCTTTGATCGGGTGAAGGTTGAGACCGGCAGCGAGGTGGCAATATCGGAGCGGGCCGTCTACAACGTTGAAAGCGGCATTGCGACACTGATCGGCGCGGTCAAGATCATCCGCGACGCCAACGTCCTCAATGGATGCCGCGCGGAGATCAACCTCAACACCGGTGTCAGTACGCTGCACAGTTGCAAGGACCGTGTTCGTGGCCTGATTCAGCCGGGTAAGAAAAAGGAAAAAAGGTAAAATAAAGAAAAATTAAGTGATATCCTAGGAGCAATCGAGTAGGCACGATTCAAATGGACGACAGAACAACTCCGTTTTCCGCGTCATTCTGTGATCCGGCGATGCCCGGCGGCGAACCGCAGCTGGTCACCGACAATCGCGGGTTAATTGTCGAAAACATCGGCAAGCGGTTCAAGAAGCGTCCCGTGGTGCGCAGCGTCAGCATGGAGGTCCAGCGCGGCGAGGTAGTCGGGTTGCTGGGCCCCAACGGCGCCGGCAAGACAACGTGTTTTTACATCATCACCGGGTTGCTGCCGCCAGACGAAGGCAGCATCATCCTCGATGGCGATGACATCACCGGGTTGCCCATGTACCGACGCGCCCGGCTAGGCATCGGCTATCTGCCGCAGGAGTCGTCGATCTTCAGAGGCCTGTCAGTGGAGAACAACATCCGCTCCGTGCTCGAAGTGGTGGAGAGATCGCGCGAGCGGCGCGAGGCCATCCTTGAGGCCCTGTTGGCTGAGTTCTCGATTACTCACCTGCGCCGCACGCCGGCAATGGCGCTGTCGGGCGGTGAGCGCCGGCGGGTCGAAATCTCCCGCTCATTAGCGTCGAACCCGCATTTCGTGCTGTTCGACGAGCCGTTCGCCGGCATCGACCCGATCGCCGTCGGCGATATCCGCGACCTAGTCGCCCACCTCAAGGACCGCGGCATCGGCGTCCTGATCACCGACCACAACGTGAGAGAAACTATCGATGTCATCGACCGTGCCTATATCATTCATGACGGCATGATGCTGATGGAGGGCGCGCCGTCTGATATCGTCGGCAACGAGGACGTCCGGCGCGTATATCTGGGTGACCGGTTTAGGCTTTAAAATCCGTTTCGGAGTGGAAAAATGGCGCTGACTCTTCGCCTCGATCAGCGCCAAACCCAGGCCCTGGTGATGACGCCGCAGCTGCAGCAGGCAATCAAGCTCCTGCAGCTCTCCAACCTGGAGCTTGCCGAATACATCGCTGAAGAGCTGCAGGAAAACCCGATGCTGGAATGCGACGAGGGCGAAGATGTTGTTGGCGACGACGCTAGCGGCTTCGAAAGTACCGATTTTGAGGCCGCCCAGCCGGCCAAGATCTCAACCGAGGCCGGACTCGACGTCGATTACAACAACCATTACACCAACGATGGCGGCGCCGATCTAATCGAGGAGACCTATTTGCCGCAGTCGCCGACCTCCTTCGCCGAGGCTGGATACGGCGGCGGCTTCGACGCCCTACAGCCGAACATCGAGCAAATCCTCTCCGAAAGCGAGACGCTGCGCGACCATCTTACCAGGCAGTTGGCGATGGACCTGACCGACCCCGTCGACCGGCTGATCGGCCTACATCTGATCGACATGCTCGACGATACTGGCTATATCGCAGGTGAACTGGACACCGTGGCTGAGGTCCTCGGATGCACGATGGATCGGGTCAAAGCGACGCTCGAGCGCCTGCAACAGTTCGACCCACCGGGAATTTTTGCCCGCACCCTGGCGGAGTGCCTAGCCCTACAGCTGGCCGACCGCAATCGGCTCGATCCCTGCATGCAGATGTTCCTCAATCATCTCGATTTGCTAGCGACGCACGACTTGAACGGGCTCATGAAGGCGTGCGGCGCCGACGCCAAAGACGTCGCCGATATGATCGCCGAGATCAAGGCCCTCGACCCCAAACCGGCGCTTGCTTTTGACCATGGCATCGCGCAACCGATTACGCCCGACGTCCTGATGCGGCCCCAGCCCGGTGGCGGTTGGATCGTCGAACTCAACTCCGAGACTCTGCCTCGGGTTCTGGTCAACAATCAGTACCACGCACTGGTCAGCCGCAAGGCCCGGACGAAAAAGGAAAAACAGTATATTATCGAGCAGTTCAACTCAGCCAATTGGCTGGTCAAGTCATTGCATCAACGCGCCACCACGATTCTAAAGGTAGCGACCGAACTTGTACGCCAGCAGGACAGCTTCTTCCGCCACGGCGTGCAACACCTCAAACCTCTGGTACTGCGCAACATCGCCGACGAGATCGAGATGCACGAAAGCACCGTCAGCCGGGTGACGTCCAACAAGTACATAGCCACGCCCAGGGGCATCTACGAACTCAAGTACTTCTTCACGTCGGCGATCAGCGCCACCGACGGCGCCGCCGTCCATTCGGCGACGGCGGTGCGCCACCGGATCAAGGCGATGATAGACGAGGAGCGGCCGAGGAAGGTGCTTTCTGACGACAAGATTGTGACCCTGTTGAAGGCGGAGGGAATCGATATCGCCCGCCGCACGGTGGCCAAATACCGGGAGGGTATGGGCATTCCGTCGTCGATTCAGCGGCGGCGTGCGAAATCGGCCCCTATCTAAATTTTTGAGTTTTGCAAGCTAGAAAAAGCAAAAATTCGGGTGTATTGATATCTTCGAGGCTCGGCACTAGGTTCCGGCCTCTTGAAGTTCCCGGGGACCATTGCGGGCGATTCAATAGCGCGGTTCCCGGGGTAAGCCAACATCGGCGTCCGCCACATCTACTGAATCCCTGGGCTTGTTATCACAGGACCGTTTGAATTCATGGACATATCCGTTAAAGGTAAGAAACTGGATGTCGGCGACGCCCTCCGAGGTCATGTCGAGGACCATTTGAACAACGCTGTCAGCAAGTATTTCAACCACGCCCTCGATGCCAGCGTGACATTCACGCGCGAAGCGTACCGGATACGGGTCGATATCTCGGTCCACCCGGGCCCGCGTGGCCTGATCGTGCAGGGCGGCTCCGATGCGGACGATCCCTACGCCGCCTTCGACGGAGCGCTCGAGCGAATCGCCAAGCAGTTACGACGCTACAAGCGACGGTTGACCAACCACCACAAGGGCCACGGCCACAACGACGCCCTGTCGGCATTGCAATACGTGATCGAGCCCGAGAACGAGGACGAAGAGATGTCAAAAGACGCACAGCCGGCGATAATTGCCGAGATGGCAACCGAGATCGCGACGTTGAGCGTCAGCGAGGCCGTTATGCGCATGGACCTGGCCGACGTGCTGGTGGTGATGTTCCAAAACAAGGCGAGCGGTGGATTGAACGTGGTGTACCGGCGTCAGGACGGCAACGTCGGCTGGATCGACCCGGCCAATACGGTCGAACGGACCGGTTCAAATTCATACGTTCGGCCCCTTAGGTGACCAGCGGAATAGCAAGGTAAGGTGCGACCATGGAGATCCGTGATCTCGTAACAACGGACAGCATCGTCGCCAACCTAAAGGCGACCAGCAAGAAGCAGGCGCTTCAGGTGTTGGCGGCGCATGCGGCCAACATCTGCGGCCAGCACGAGCGTGCTATCTTCGACGTACTGATGGAGCGCGAGCGCCTTGGCACCACCGGTGTCGGCAACGGCATCGCCATCCCACATGGAAAGCTGCCAACACTGGAGACCCTCTTCGGCGTGTTTGCACGCCTCGAAAAGCCGGTTGATTACCAGGCCATTGACGAACGCCCGGTCGACCTGATCTTTATCCTGTTGGCGCCCGAACTGGCGGGCGCCGACCACCTCAAGGCACTAGCCCGGGTGTCACGCCTGCTGCGCGACAAGTCGGTCTGCAACAAACTCCGGGGCACCAACAGCGCCGAGGCGCTTTACACCATCCTCACCGAAAGCAAGGAAACGCGCGCCGCCTGAGTGCGGCGTCGATCCTACTCAATTAACGCGAAACGCTTTGAGGTCATTCTGCAGCGCTGCGGCATGAGCTAGTT
>PTLJ01000045.1 GCA_002938045.1 Alphaproteobacteria bacterium MarineAlpha3_Bin4 | reverse complement strand
TGCGGCCGAACAGGTTGAGCAACAGTTCGAGACCCAGGCGGAAAACAGTGGCAAGGTGGGCAGCAAGGCCGGGACCGGCAGCCGACCTCTGGGGTCGGGGCCCGGTGAAGGTGGTATCCCTCGACACCAGCGATGGTTCATCCGGTTTTCCGAGGGGGGGTCGTTGAGCGTCTATGCCAAGCAACTTGATCACTTCGGCATCGAACTCGGCGCGCTCTTCCCGACCCAGAAACGCCTGGTCTACATCAAGGGATTCAGCGGGAAGCCCGTGAAACGCGAAGTCAAGACCGGTGCCAACGAGCAGCGGCTGTACATGAACTGGCAGAGTGGGTCTCTGCGCAAAAGCGACCACAAGCTGTTCCAGAAAGTCGGGATCGATTCGCGCACGGCCCTGGTGCTGCACTTTTATCCGACCAAGATCGAGAACATGCTGGCGAAACTCGAGTTGGACTACCGCAAGCGGAACGTCAAGTCGATCCGTCGCACGATTTTCAACGTCCGGCCCAGTGGCCGGGGCTACCGTTTCGTCGTGACCCGCCAGACCTATATCCGCTGAGCAGGCCTTCGCCTGTTGTTTGAGTGCCCCCGAGCGGGCTGACCCTTCGATGAGACTCCTGCAGATTCGACACCCATGAAAATCCTCTACCAGATTCTCGATATTGCCGACGACGCCGTTGGTCTGAGTGCCAACGGTCTCCGCTTGCTGGCGGAACTGTTTGGAGATCTTCGCCAGTTTCGAGGCGTTGAGGTCCGATGCGGCTGTCGCTTCTGCCGAGCGTTGGCTCAGGGTCTCGCCAAGCTTTGACAGCCCGTCGACGGCACCGCTGGCCGAGGCGCTGATTAGATCCGCCCTGTGTTGCAGTGATTCTGCGGCGTCTTCCAGATGGCTGGCGGATTTCTGCGAAACGTTATCGAGTTCTTGGTAGTGCTTGCGCAGGTCGTTGCCGATGTCACGTAGTGTGGCCATGGTCCTGGCCGCCGAGGTGTCGAGTTCGTCGTAATGGGTGCGCAGATCCTTGGCAATATTTTCGGCCTGCGCAGCGGACTGCTCTGATGCCTCCGTGGCCTCGCTCGATTGTCGGTTCAACGCTTCGCTAACCAGGGCCATCACCTGGGCCCCCTTGTCGGCGCTTTTCGACATCTCTTGCGTTCGCTGGTGGAGACTGTCGCTGACGCGGCTCAGTTGCGCCGTCGCTTTTGTCGACGCCGTTGTCAGGCTGGTGGTCTCCTGATGCAGCACGTTTGAGAAAGCCTGAACGTGGGTCGAGGCTGTCGCACAGGCGGTGGAAAGTTCCTGCGAGTTTTTGTCGAGGACGGCGCCGACGTCGCTGAAACCTTCGCGCGCGGAATCGAGTGAAGTTTCGAGTTGTTCGACGTGTTTGCGGAGCGAACCGGCGATACCCTCGATATCGGCCGCAGCGCGGCTTGAGGCGCCGGTCGCGTACTCGACGTTGTCGCACACGGCTTCGCTTACCGACGTGATTTGCGCCCTCGCCGAGGTTGAAGCTTCCTCGATTGCCTCTTTGCCATCGTGTAACTTGTTGGTGACCTCACCGATCCGCTCGGCCGCCTCGCTGGATGTTCCGAACAATTGGCCCGAGGCATCAAGTAGGCTTTGCCCCGCGCGTCCCAAGTGGTCGGCCGTCTTCTCGCTCAGCGTTTCGAGCTCGACGGACCGGCGTTTGAACGTGTCGCCGATATCGTCCAACTGCACATTGGCGCGGTCCGAAACCGCCTTTAGATCTTCCGCCTGCCGTTCCATTGCCCCGGTCACCAGCGACAACAGTTGTGCGGTCTTGTCAGCGCCGCCGGTCAGCTCCTGCGAACGAGCCGCGAAAGTCTGGCTGGCGGCGGTAACGTCACCGACGGCGGTTTCGCCGGCTTCGGTCAGTTCACGGGCGTGATCGCGCAGTCCCTCGGCGACGTTTCGGACCTTGGCAGCGGCTACGTCAGACGTGGTCATGACGTCGGTCAGCGAACTCTGCATCTTGTCGTTAACCAGCTGCATGCGTCCTTCCGCCCTGTCGGTTGCCACGCCCAAATCGTCGGCCCGTTGGCTCATGATCTTGCCGGTATCGACAAGCATGACGGTGGCGCGCGACGACAGCTCGGTCAAGCGGCTGGCGTGAGTCTCCAGCAGGGCGGCGACGCGATCAATGTCGTCATGGGCCTTGCTAGATACCATGCTGAAATCTTGACTGCGCGCTTGCACCGTGTCGGAGAGTTCGTTAAGGCGCGCGGTGGCCTCGTCCGACGTATCGGCCATGGCCGCGACCTGTTGGCGAATTCCCTCGGCCAGCCGGGTATTGCGGGCCAACGATGCCTCAGCCCCAGCGTTCGCCTGTTTGAAGGCCTCGGTCATGGCACCCACATCAGCGACACCCCGGTCCGATGTCTTGGTCAGATCATCGACGGTGAGCCTAAGGGCATCGCTGAAGCTACCGATCCGCAGCCCCGCCTTTTCCGAAACGATCGACAGTTCCTCGCTGCGCTGACGCAGGACGTCATTGGTGGCAGTGATCTTCAGCACAGTCTGGTTGGCGATCTTGGCTAGGTTTTCGGAACGCTCCCTTAGCCGGTTGCCGACCTCATTTAGCTGATCGACCGTTTGTTCCGAGATGGCGTTGAGGTCGCCGGCCTGGGCACCCATCTGTTCGCTGGCTCTCTCGACCTCGCTCATTACCTTACCTGATACGACCGACAGATCGTGGGAACTTTGTCGCAGTAGATCGCTAACATTGGCTACCCGGCCGGCCGCTAGATCGGCTTGCTCAACAAAACTATGCGCCTGTTCGCGGAACCCTTCGCGGGTTCCCTTGACCTGTTCACTGACCTGTTCCGATGTCTCCAGCAAGCTTCGTCTCTGCTCGCCCAACGTCTCGCCCATCTCGCGCAGTCTTTTCTTGACGTCGTCCGAGGTCTCCGTGAGAGACGCGAATTGCTGTGTGAGATTGACCTCGACCTCTCGTGTGCGCTCAGAAACATGCGTCGAAACATTGTTCAATTCCGCCGTCTGACGGGCAAAAATCTCGCGCATCTCTTCGGCTTGTCCCGATGCCCGTTCCGTATGTTCGATCATGTCGTGGGTGTGGGCCTCGATGAATTCGGCACTGGCGCGCACCGTTGCCGCGGTTTCCTGCGACGTCTGGGCCATGACATCAATTTGTCCCTGCAAATCAACGGCCTGTTCCGAAACTTGATCCAGCCGCTCGGTCCGGGCTTGCAGGGCCTCAGCCGCCTCTTGCATACGTGCTGCTGCTGCCGCCGCTGTTTCGTTTAGATCGTTGCTGCGCCGCCGCAGCACCTCGCCCATCTCGGCGGCGCGGGTCGACGCACGCTCCGTCGAAGCGACCAGGCCGCGCGCTCGGGTATCGAGGAGATCACCGAATTCCCGGGTCTCGCTAGCCGTCTGGCTGGTGGCTGCTTGCAGGTCCTCGGTCTGCCGGCGCAGGGCCTCGGCGACCGCGTGTGAACGGAGGTCCGCGTCTTCGGAGACCTGGCTGAGTTCCATCGTCCGTTGTCGGATCAAACTGCTGATAACCTCTCCACGCCGCGCCGCTTCCTCCGACGCGTGGCTGAGATCTCGGGTCTGGCGTCGCATGGCATCAGTGATTTCGTTGACCCGGGTCTGCGCCCGGTCTGAGGGATAAATCATGCGCCGCAAATACCAACGCAAGGCCTCGGTCTCGCGCCGCAATTGCTGTCCTCTCTCGTAAAATGCGATGACCATCCACAAGAGTGCCAGCGGGGTTAGGGTTCCAGCTGCTAAGCCACCCATTTCGTGCGGTAGAAGCTCACCCATGTTGTGCCAACCGAGCTGTCGTTCAATAAACTCAAGACTGCCCGCGACCCACAGCCCGGTAGCGACAAGACCGGCCATGGAAAAAAGGTGATAGCGTAGATGGAATGGTGGCTTCCAGGCGGTGAAATCATCAATGTCGGTATCGTTTTCGGGTGGCTCTGGGGCCGCTGGTGTTGGCTCCTGCTGCGATTCGGAACCATCCGCCGGCAAGGCGCCTTTGTCGGCCTTTACGTCCTCGGAAACCCGGCTTTGGAATTGCCGTTTGGCCATGTCCCCCTCGACTTTGATCACACCAATGCGCCCAGGGATCGGATGTTACCATACATCGCAAAATATGTACGGTAAATGGAATAATGTCACAAGATGTTGGTGATATTGACCGTTCCACCGGTCTTATTATCAGTTGCAGGCCGCCGGTCACCCAGACCTCTGTACCGGTGACATAGCTGGCATCATCGGAGCAGAGGTAGTAAATCGTTCCGGCGACGTCATTGGGTGTGCCCATTCGATCGAGGGGAATGCTGGGGATCAGCGCCTCGGTTTCGGGCTGGATACTTTCTGTCTCTATCTCGCCGGGCGACACCGCGTTGACACGCACGCCGAGGATCGCGAATTCGTTGGCCATCTCACGGGTGAGGCCGGACAGGGCAGTTTTTGAGATCGAATAGGTGGATCCAGCGAAGGGATGAATAAAGTGGCCGGCGATGACGTAATGTTGACGATGGCTCCACGCCCCTTCTGCAGCGCCATGGCGAACCCGCGTGAAAGTTTCAGCAGCGCGAAACAATTGAGTTCAAAGACCTCGCGCCACGCATTGATCTATCCGTTCAGACATCCTAAGCACTCCTTGTAAGGTGTCTTCGGCGACATAACCGCGTTGTTGATTAGGCCATGCAGCGGGCCGTCACCGAGTTCCTCGTTAGCGGCTTCGATAAAGTTGGCTAGGCTGTCCGCGTCGCCGAGGTTTGTCGGGATATGGCAAGTCCAATAGGGATCGCGGCCGCATTCCGGCGGCGTGTCTTCGCGCAAACAGGTAATGATCCGCAGGCCGCGGTCGAGAAACGTGCGCGCCGTGGCATGGCCGATGCCGCGGCTGGCACCGGTAACGAAGAGGGTCTTGCGGTCTTCCGATGTATCGTTCATTGGGCGAAAGTTAGGTGAATTAACAGCACGTTTCCAACGCCCTTTGGTCAACCGAGTGTTCGCGCTAAACTGCCGCCATGTGTTCCCGTTATGAGTTGAGTGCCAAGTCCCCCGAGATTGCCAAGCGGTTTCAACTTGATTCGTCTCCGCCGATGGTCAACGCGGCGGAAATCCGCCCCTCCGATCAGGCCCTGATTGTCGACGAAGCGGGCGCCCGGCTGCTTCGCTGGGGATTTCAGGTTTCGTGGGACAAGAAACCGGTGATTAACGCCCGTGCCGAGAGCCTGGCCGAGAAGAAGACCTTCAAGCCGTTGCTTGACGGCAACCGCTGTCTGGTACCGGCAAGCGCTTATTTCGAATGGCGGCGGGACGGCAAGGTTCGGCGCAAGAACCGAATCGCGCCGGTGGCGGGCGGCGCGTTCGCATTCGCCGGGCTGACCGACGGCGAACGCTTCACGATCGTCACTTGCTTGCCGTCGCCGGGAATCGCGCACATCCACAATCGAATGCCGGTGATTCTGGCGGCGCAGGCGGAGCAGCACTGGCTCGATTTGGTCAATCCTTACGTCGCCGTTGCTGGCCTGTTACGGCCCTATGAACAGAATGTGTTGGTGGCTAACGAGGAACCACCGTCGGAGGTGCGCCAGCTGAACTTGTTCGGATAGCCCCGCTATTTATCGCCGCCGTTGACATAGGGGAACGTGGAATTTTGCCGTCGGCGCCGAAAGTTCCAGGGTGCAACAACAGTGCGACGGCTTCCTTCTAGTCCGCCTCGACACCTAGTTCGACTAAGGTCACGCGAATTCCTTCCGCACTTCCTCGACGCCTTCCGGGTCTTCGTGGACAATGACCTCGGCATTGGGGAAAACCCGCAGTAAGTCCAGTTCGACAGCGTCGGCGATGACGTGGGCTTCGTTGAGAGTGATTTCGCCATCCATTTCCAGGTGCATCTGGATAAAAACATGGGTGCCAGACGATCGGGTGCGAAGGTCGTGAAGGCCGCGTACGCCCTCATGGGCAAGAGCGATTTCGGTGATCTGATTGCGGTCCTCGTCGGGAAGTTCGCGGTCCATCAGAATGTTGAAGGCGTCGAGTCCTATCTTCCAGGCGGTACGGATGATGTAAGCGGCGATACCGGCGGCAAACAACGGGTCGGCCGCCGACCACCTCATTTCGCTGGTCAGGAATAGGGACAGAATGACACTGCCGTTGATCAGAACGTCGGTTTGATAATGCAGTGAATCGGCGCGGATCGCCAGTGAGCCCGAGCGGCGCACGACGTAGCGCTGAAAGATCACCAGGGTAACGGTAAGGACGATCGAGAATACCATAACGCCGTATCCGATCTCGGGGTTGACTAGGGCCTTAGGGTGGGCTAACCGCTCACCAGCCTCGATCAGCAGAAACGCTGCGGACCCGAAGATGAAGGCGCCCTGCGCCAAACTAGCCAGGGGCTCTGCCTTGCCGTGGCCGAAGCGGTGATCGCGGTCGGCCGGTTGCAACGCGTGATGAACGGCGAGCAGATTGATGAGCGAGGCGGCGGCATCGAGCAGCGAGTCGATCAACGTCGACAGCAGGCTCACCGAATCGGTTAGCAACCAAGCGGTGAACTTGGTAATGATCAACACCGTTGCAACCGACACGGACGCATAAGTGGCCCAGCGCATTAGACGTGCCGTCGAGCTGCCGGCTGTCGTCTCCAATGCGGTCGTTTCAACCTCGGTCACGGGTACAGCGTCTCCATCTTCCATCCATCGCCGGCGCGCGTGTAGAGAACCCGCTGGTGCAGGCGGAATTGGTGCTCCTGCCAGAACTCTATGGTCTTTGGTACGATCCGAAATCCGGACCAGAAAATAGGCCTCGGAACGGCCCCTACATGGAACTTGGCGGTAAATTCTGCGACCCGCTTTTCGAGTTCGAAACGGCCGGTCATCGGCCGTGACTGCTTGGAGGCCCAGGCACCGATCCGGCTCATGCGCGACCTGGAGGCGAAGTATTCGTCTGCCTCGACGTCATCGACGGCCTCCACCGAGCCCTCTATACTTACCTGCCGAGCCAAGGCTTTCCAGTAGAAGCAAAGCGCGGCAAGTGGATTGTTCGCCAGTTCCGTGCCCTTACGGCTCTCTAGGTTGGTGTAGAAGGTGAAGCCTTGGTCGCTGACGTCCTTCAACAGCACCATGCGCGCAGATGGTCGCCCGTCCACCGTGCATGTGGCGAGCGTCATCGCGTTGGGGTTCACTGGTTCCGCAGCCTCGGCTTCAGCGAACCACTTGTTGAACTCGGCGATAGGATCCTTGGATTTTGTAACTGTCATCACAGTTTTTTGTGCCAGAATGCGATAGAATACAATATATGCGCTTCAGGGCCTCAAGGACGAGGTCGGAAAATATTTATTCCGAAGCCTCGTATTCCACGCCCGTTCAACCTATCTAGATTGTAGAGAATTATGTCGTGTACAGCGATTAGCGCACAACAGATTGTCAGAGGTTATTGGCCATGTCGTCTATTGTGAACATCAAAGGAATTTTATCGGTTTTGCTGGTTCTCGCCGTAACTGTGGGATGCCAGACCTTGCAGGACAGCCCAAAGCAAACGGTGGGAACTCTAATCGGCGCGGGGCTTGGCGCCTTGACCGGGTCGCAGATTGGTGGCGGGAAGGGGCAGCTTGCGGCGGTTGCCATTGGCGCCCTGGGCGGCGCATATCTCGGCAGTGAACTCGGAGCATCGCTCGACCGGGCCGATAAGCTGTATGCCCAGCGAAATGCCCAGGACAGCCTAGAATACAGTAAGACCGGCAATGCGTTGGCCTGGAAAAACCCTGATTCCGGCCATTCGGGGACCTTTACCCCGACGCGGACCTATCAGACGGCGGCTGGGATCAGCTGCCGCGACTTCGAGACCATGATTTACGTCGATGGCAAGGAAGAGGCGGGCACTGGACGCGCCTGCCGACAGCCCGACGGCACATGGAAGATCGTCCAGTAACCTTTACCGATTGCAACCGGTTCTGTCGTTTAGACGCTAGACGGTAGTCTTCGTCGAACTATTTCCAGATATAGCTGGCTGACGCTCGTGTTTGACGAGGGTATTGCTGCAAATTATCTCCGTCCGTGCAACCGCTGCCGATGTCTCGGATATTGGCACTATCCCCACTGTTTCCCGTTCGCCGATGATAATAAAGCGAGCGCCGATTGGTCACAAAGGTTCACTTGAATTCCTCATACATCTTCGCCAAACACGACCTTGTCACAAAAAGCAACATAACGTGAAGTCCCCGCCTTTTGCCATTTCCACGCATTTGTGTACCATCGGTGTTCGTTTCGACGAACCGGTAAATCGACTGCCTAGAGAAACAAATGACCAATTCCCAGCTAATTATGACCGATAAATGCGGCCTGATTATGGGCGTTGCCAACAATCGATCGATCGCTTGGGGCATCGCTATGGCGGCACACATGCACGGCGCGAAGCTTGCATTCACCTATCAGGGCGACGCCATCAAGAAGCGTGTCGAGCCATTGGCTGAATCGGTTGGCTCACAATTGGTGTTCCCTTGCGACGTCACTGACGAGGCCAGCATGGATGCGGTCTTCAGCGGCGTCGAAGAAGCGTGGGGGGGGCTCAACTTCGTCGTCCACGCGATCGCGTATTCGAACAAGGAGGAATTGAAAGGCCAATACATCGATACTACACCCGGCAACTTTGCCTCGACGATGTATATCTCTTGCTATTCGTTCACCGCCGTCTGCCAGCGTGCCCGTAAGCTGATGGCTGGCGGCGGTAGCCTGCTGACGTTGACCTACTTCGGCGCTGAACGGGTGATGCCGCATTACAACGTTATGGGCGTTGCCAAGGCAGCGCTCGAGGCTAGCGTCCGATATCTGGCCGAGGATCTGGGCAAGGATAACATCCGCGTGAATTCACTTTCGGCCGGCCCGATGAAAACGCTCGCCGCTTCCGGGATCGGCGATTTCCGCTATATCCTCAAGTGGAACGAGTACAACTCGCCACTAAGGCGCAACGTTAACCTCGACGACATCGGTGGCGCGGGGGTCTATCTTCTGTCGGACCTTTCGAGCGGCGTTACCGGCGAGACACA
>PTLJ01000044.1 GCA_002938045.1 Alphaproteobacteria bacterium MarineAlpha3_Bin4 | reverse complement strand
GCCGTCCTCCATGCGAGTGAAGCTGACGGTTGCCATCGGCCTATCCTTTCGTCCTTCGGCGCCGCCCTTGCGCGGCTGCTCCCCTTCCCCGCTATATAGCGCCGACGCGGAAAGCGTGCACGAAAATTCCAACCGTGGCAGCATGGCACTTGCCGACCACAATGCGAGTCCGACGGCATGCCCGAGACTTATGCGCTCTACGCCATCAAATACGCCACTCACGACCGCACTGTGGCGCTCAATTTCTTAGAGCCGCCGGACCCCCATGACACGCCGATGCCAATTGACTATTTTGTCTGGGCTGCGGTTTCGGCCGAGCATACCTTCGTCATCGACACCGGCTTCAACGCGGCCACCGCCGAAAGGCGTGGCCGTACCCTGATCCGCTGCCCGAGTGAGGGCTTGGCCGCCATCGGGATCGACGCGGCCGCGGTCGAGAGTGTGATTATCACCCATTTCCATTACGACCACGTCGGTAATTTCGATCTGTTCCCGAAAGCAACCTACCACCTGCAGGATGCCGAGATGGCCTTTGCCACCGGGCGCCACATGTGCGATCCCGACACACAAGTCCCGTTCGAAGTCGAGGACGTGGTCGGCATGGTCCGTCAAGTCTACAACGGGCAAGTCCGTTTTCACGACGGCGACACCGAGCTAGCGCCGGGCCTCTCACTCCACCACATCGGCGGTCACACAGCCGGACTACAGGCAGTCCGGGTGCTGACGGCACGCGGCTGGGTGATGGTGGCGTCGGACGCGTGTCACCTCTATGCCAACATGGAGACTCACAACCCTTATCCGATCATCTTCGACCTCGACGACATGTTCGCCGGCTACGACACGCTTAAGCGCCTAGCCGACAGCCACGACCACATCGTGCCCGGCCACGACCCCCAAGTCATGGACCGCTATCCTGCTGTCTCGGACCAGCTTGCTAACATCGCCATCCGTCTCGACGTGGAACCGTCGATTTAGACGGCGACGTTGTCGATCAGCCGCGCCTTGCCGAGCCAGGCAGCGGCGAGGACACGGGCCGGACGCGATGAATCTTCGACCGGCTCGAGGGTCTCGGCGTCGCGGCAGGCGACGTAGTCCACCTGCCGAAATCCAGCCTCCGTCAGCCGTGATACCGCCCATCGGCATCGTTTGTCCGCGTCGGCGCCGTCTCGCACGCTTTCCGCGACCTGGTTGATAGTGGCGTAAAGGGTCGGCGCGGCGCGGCGTTCGCGTTCGTTGAGGTACTGGTTGCGGGACGACATCGCCAGCCCGTTTGCCTCGCGCTTGGTCGGCGCGCCGACGATCTCGACCGGAATATTCAGATCGCACGCCAAGCGACGGATGACTAAAAGCTGCTGGTAGTCCTTCTCGCCAAAGAAGGCCGCGTCCGGTAGCACTTGAAGCAACAGTTTGCTGACGACGGTGGCAACGCCGAGGAAGAACCGAGGCCGGAACTCGCCTTCCAGGATTTGGCTAAGGCCCTGAACATGGACCTCGGTGGTATGGCCAACTGGATACATCTCCTCGACGTCGGGGGCGAACAACAGGTCCGTGCCTTCGGCAACGAACAACTCCAGATCACGAGCCTCGTCGCGCGGGTAGGCGTTCAGATCCTCGTCGAGCGCGAACTGGGCCGGATTAACGAACAGCGTTGCCACCGTGAGGTCGGTTTGACCCTTGGCGGCGCGGATCAGGGATAGATGCCCGTCGTGCAGCCCGCCCATTGTTGGCACCAAGCCAACAGTCGCTCCAGTACCGCGCCATTTGCTGATGCGGGTACGCAGGGCGTCGACGGTGCGGACGGTGTCCATCGGTCTCGCTCAGATCTCGTCCTTGACCACGCCGAAGCAGTGCTCCAGTTCAGGAAACCGCCCAGCGCGGACGTCCTCGGCGTAGGCTTTCGCTGCCTCCTGGAGTTCTTGGCCGAGATCGGCGTAACGCTTCACAAACTTCGGCGTGAAGTCGGTGAACAGACCGACCATGTCCGGGGTTACTAAGATCTGGCCGTCGCAGGCCGGGGAGGCACCGATGCCGATGGTCGGAATGGCAACGGTCTCGGTAATCTCGCGGGCAACGGGCTCGACCGTGCCCTCGATGACTATAGCGAAGGCACCGGCGTTGGCGATCGCTTTGGCATCCGCGATCACTTGGCTGGCACCCTCGTCGTCGCGGCCCTGGACCTTGAAATCATTGCGGCCCTCTGCCTTCTGCGGCAGTAGCCCGACATGACCGAGGACCGGCACCCCAGCATCGACAATGGCGGCGACGGTGTCGGCGATCTCGGTGCCGCCTTCAAGCTTGACCGCCTGACATCCTGTCTCGACGAACGTGTGGGCAGCCGACGCGATCGCCTGATGCGATGACGTTTCGTAGGTTCCCTGCGGCAGGTCGACGACAACGCAGGCATGCTTGCTGCCGCGCATGACGGCCTGTCCATGCGCGACCATGATGTCGAGGGTAACGCCGCGCGTGGTCTCAAGCCCATAGATCACCATGGCCAGCGAATCGCCGACCAGCAACAGATCACAATACGCATCGAGGAACTTGGCCATCGGCGTCGTATAGGCAGTCAAGCAGACGAGCGGCGTTCCACCCTTGCCGGATTTGATCCCGTCGACGCCGATGCGGCCGATATGGCTTGCCATCTTCGCCTCATTCTCACCTAGCGCGGCAAGGTATCCCGTTTTATTTGCGTTGAACAATAGGCGATCCCCGCCGGGCAGCCGATCTCTGGTACGGCCTCCCAATAAACCACGCCGACGAACATGACCGGGAGACAGATCACCGCGTTACCACGCACCAAACTGAGTATCCGCTTCCAACCACATCATCGCTCCTCGCCACCAACCAGCCGCCATCAAAGTATAAATCATTGGCTGCAACTGACCTCTTTGGTTAGGCCGTGCTAGACTGCTCGCAAAAACGTATCCACAACACGTCAACGAAAGGCTAGCATAGGCCCCATGAGTTCACGGTACCACTATCGTCATCGCCGTACCCGGCCGCCTTTCCGCCACCTCGTTCGCGCCGCAAAATTGCTGCTCGCCGTCTTGCTCGCCGCCTGCCAGCACGACTTGGGTGCGCCACTTGAAGTCTCGAGTCCAGCCTCGCTAGCGATCCCGACACAAAAGCCAGAGGTCCCGACGCAACATATGATCGCCGCAGCGCATCCGCTGGCGGCTGAGGTCGGGCGCGATATCCTGCGCCGCGGCGGCGGCGCGCTCGACGCTGCGATCGCCGCGCAGATGGTTCTATCCCTGGTTGAACCGCAGTCGTCCGGCATTGGTGGGGGTGCTTTTCTGCTTCACTACGCGGCCAAAACCGGAGCCATCGATTCCTATGATGGCAGAGAGACGGCTCCCGCGTCTGCACTCCCCAATATGTTTCTGAAACCGGACGGCAAACCAAGAAAATTTTTTGATGCCGTCGTTGGTGGCCTCTCGGTCGGCGTGCCTGGCGTCATCCGCATGCTCGAGATGGCGCACCGCGAGCACGGCCGTATGACTTGGTGGGAGCTGTTCCAGCCCGCCATTCAATTGGCTGAAAAAGGGTTCGCCATGTCGGAACGGCTGGCCACATTGGTCAAGCGTGACAAATACCTCAACTTCAACGCCGCTGGCCGATACTTTTTCCGCGACGACGGCAAGCCGAAAACAGCCGGCACAGTGTTCAGCAACCCAGCCCTTGCCGACACGCTCAGGCGCATCGCCGCTAGTGGTTCCGAGGCCTTCTACGAAGGCGTAATTGCCGAGGCCATAGTCGAGACTGTCTCGCGCGCCCCCATCAACTCCGGCGGCATGACGCTTGCCGATCTCGCCGCTTACCGGGCCGAGAAGCGCCCACCAGTCTGCCTACCCTACCGGCAATGGCTGATTTGCGGTATGGGACCGCCGTCTTCGGGCGGTATAACGACGCTGCAGATCCTCGGCCTTGTTCAACGATTTGATCTGGCGCAGCTCGGCACCAACACGGCCAAGTCGGTGCACATCGTTGCTGAGGCCAGCCGCCTTGCCTTCGCCGACCGCAATGTTTATATCGCTGATCCGGATTTCATCCCGGTTCCCGTCGGCGGCCTTCTCGACCAAGGCTACCTGGCTCTGCGCTCGGCCGAGATTTCGCCGTTCAAGGCCGGCGGCAGGCGGGCACCCGGTATGCCTGGAGTCGGAGCGGTTAGATTCGTGCCGGACAGCTCTGAGAAAGGCTATTCGACAACACACTTGAGCGTCATCGACGCCGAAGGTAACGCCGTCTCGATGACGTCGAGCATTGAAACCGCATTCGGTTCCAGGCTGATGGTGCGCGGCTTTCTGCTCAATAACCAGCTCACCGACTTCTCGTTCCTGCCCGTCCGCGACGGGGCACCAGTCGCCAACCGAGCCGAGCCGGGCAAGCGGCCGCGTAGTTCAATGTCGCCGACATTGGTCTTCGACGGTGGGGGCCGCGTCATCATGGCCGTAGGATCGCCGGGCGGTTCCCGGATCATCGGCTATGTGGCCAAGACCCTGATTGCCGCCCTCGATTGGGGCATGGATATGGACGCCGCCATCGACGCGCCCAACTTCGTCAACCGCAACGGCGCTACCGAACTCGAGAAGGGAACCGAGCTGGAAGCCCTGAAACCAGCCTTGGAGGCGATGGGTCACGAGGTCAATTTGCTCACGCGAGGTAGCGGCCTGCACGGCATCCGGGTTACAGCCGAAGGCTTCGACGGCGGCGCCGACCGACGCCGCGAAGGTGTCGCCATCGGAGATTAGGTCCGGGTGGGCCTTTTAGGCTCGGGCGACGATGAATAAACGGCGGAACGGAAACAGCGTCTTGCCGTCATCGCGCTTCGGATAAGCCGCCTGCACCCGCGCCGAATAGTCGTCGAAAAATGCTTGTCGCTCGGAGTCGTCCGCGATTGCGTCGAGTAGCGGTTTCAAAACCGTGCCGCGAGTCCATTCAGCAACCGGGTTGTTGCCCTCGAGTACATGCAGGTAAATTGTCTCCCAGATTTCGAGTTCATCTGCCAGCGATGCCAGGATGTCGAAATAGGTGTCGGGCGACGCAACCGGTTGCTCGCGAACGACCGCCTGCACAGCCCCCCGGCCGGCAGCGGCTTCCTGTATACAAGTGTGCAATGGCGAAGCGTAGTTTCGCGGCATTTGCACGGCAAGCATGCCGCCCGACCGGAGCGCCGCCAGCAGGCGCGGAAACAAGGACGTGTGGCTATCTAGCCACTGCAAGCAAGCGTTTGAGAAAATCACGTCCGCCGGCGTGTCTGGGGCCCAGTCGGCGACGGCGGCCTGAATCCAAGATATTCCCGGGTTCTCAGCCCGCGCTTTGGCCAACATTTCGGGCGAACTGTCGACGCCGGAAACCGCGGCGCCGGGCCAGCGCTCGGCCAATGCCTGCGTCAGCGCGCCGGTGCCGCACCCGAGATCGAAAATTGCGGCCGGGTCGCTAATCTCGACCCGCGCCAGAAGATCAAGGCCGGGCCGAAACCGCGGACCGGCGTACTTGAGGTACTGATCGGGGCTCCACTGAGACATTATGCTATTGGCCTCTAGCCAGGGTTAACCGAAGCGGCTCAAGAACCTTACGATCCTGCGCGTCCGTTCGCTGAATAGTGACGGCGTATAGAAGCTTCCCGCAGCGCGCTTGGAAACCTCGCCTAGCGTCGGATAGGGCGCGACCATGCTCGCCATTGCGCCGATCTTTAGGTTCTTGCTCATAGCCAGCACCCAGGCGTGGATCAACTCGCCCGCCGCCGGGCCGACGATGCCGCATCCTAATATGCGGCCCTTCGGCGTGGTCACCGCCTTGACTAGGCCGGCGGTCTTGCCTTCCGTCTGGGCGCGGTCGTTCTCGTGGAATGGCCAGCGCAAGATACGGATGTCACCGTGCTGTTCCTTGGCCTCCACATCCGTCAACCCGACCTGAGCCAACTCCGGCGCCGTGAAGGTGACCCAGGGTACGGTCCGGGTATCAGCCTTGGCCGGCAGTCGGAACAGCGCGTTGCGGATGACGACACCGGCATGAGAGCCGGCGACGTGGGTGAACTGGTAGCCGCCAGCGACATCGCCGATGGCATAGACTCGTTTGTTGGTGGTACGCAATCGCCTGTCGACCTCGATCCCTTTCGCCGAATAGCGGATGCCGGCCTCATCTAACCTCAGTCCGTCGACGTTCGGCTGCCGCCCGGCGGCGATCAGGAGGTCGGAGCCCACGAGTGTCGTTTTGCCGTTGTTCTCGTCGAGAAAGACTAAAATCCCGTCGGTCGACTTCTCGACCCGCGCGATCTTGACCCCTTCGTGGATATCGATGCCTTCGGCCTCCAGTCGGCGGCGCAAAATCCCGACCAGCTCCGGATCATCCTTCGGCATGATGTTGAAAAGCTCGAGCACCGTCACTCGCGCACCCAGGTGACGATGTGCCTGTGCCATTTCGATGCCGATCGGCCCGCCCCCCACGACAATCAGGTGCTCGGGCAGCCGGTCAGCGTAAAAGATCGTCTCATTGGTGTGATAGGGCACCCCGTCGAGCCCCGCGATCGGCGGCACAAACGGCAAAGACCCAGTGGCGACGACAAACCGCCGGGCGTTGATGACGCGGCCCTCGGCCTCGACCCGGCAGGGGCCAGAAAAACGGCCCTCGCCCTGGATTACGGTGACACCGAGGCCTTCGAAGCGCTCGACGGAGTCGTTGGGCTCAATGGCGGCGATGGTGTTGTGAACGTGTCCGAAAACGCGTTTCACATTGACGGAAACGTCGCCGCACTCGATGCCGAAATACCGGCCCGCGCGCATTGCAGCGGCGGCGTGGCCGGCGGCCAGCAAGGCCTTCGACGGCACGCAGCCGTAGTTGAGGCAGTCGCCGCCCATCTTATTTTTCTCAATTAGAACGGTGGACGCCCCCATCTGCGACGCTCCGGCGGCCACGCTCAGGCCGCCGGAGCCTGCGCCGATTACGCAGATATCAACATTGAGATCGTCCGCCATGACTGGTAATCGTCTAGCCCTTCGCAATCTTGTATCTCTTATAGATGACTGGGATCAGGGACAGAACCGCCAAGCCGATCAACGGTCCGAGAATCTCCGGTTCGAAGATGAAGCCGAGATCGGGTGCGTCGCCGGAATCGAACACTGTGCCGAGACCACTGCCGACGCTGCTGTAGACCGCGACACCAGGAATAATCCCAAGAAACGTGCCGATGACGAAGGTGCGCGCTGGCACGCCGAGTAGCGCCGGCACCAGGTTAACAAGCCAAAACGGAAACAACGGCACCAGACGCAGCACCAGGAGATAGCTGAGCGCGTTCTCGCGGAACCCTTGTTCCATCTTGCGGCCGGCGTCGCCGGTCTTAGCATGGAAGAAGTCGGCCAACGCGTAACGCGTGATCAGGAATATCCCGAGGGCGCCTATTGTCGCCGAAACAACCACATAGATCGTCGTCTCAACGGTTCCGAATAAGAATCCCCCGGCTAGCGTCAACAGAGTGGCGCCCGGCAGTGAAAGCGCAACCACCAGCACATAAATGGCCACGAACCCGACAACCGACAAGAGGCGGTTTTCCTGCGTCCACTGTATCAAGTCCTGGCGGTGGTTGCTGAGCATGTCGAAGCTCAAATACTCGTCGAGCCCGAAGATGAACACGGCGACAATCACGGCAAGCACCGCAGCCAACGGTAACAGACGGGCGAGGGACGTCGCCTTGTCCGAAGGTTGTGGGCTGGTCGAGAGTGGTTCGGGCATAACGCGGTTTTCTGTCATCGTCGTAGAGGGTTGTTCGGAGGGTAACAGCCACACGGCATGTTTATTCTACACCTGAGGGCCACCATCTAATAACGTTTACGTGATCCCCTGACGGTTGCGTGACCCCCGAGGGGTCAGCCGAACTGGACCGTGCTCACCGCCCGCACTCGACGGAAACGTTGACGGTCAGCGGCGTTGACTTCGATGGGGCAACCCCGTATACAGCGGGCAAATTTCCCGTGGGGGTCGACCCGTGAAACGTACTTTTCAGCCGAGTAATCTAGTCCGCAAGCGCCGCCATGGTTTCCGTAGCCGCATGTCGACCGTCGGTGGACGCCGCGTTCTGGCCAACCGCCGCGCCAAGGGGCGCAAGCGCCTGTCCGCGTAAGACCGGGCGATCGACCCACCATTGTATCCTACGCGATCACCCGAACTGCCTGCAGCCAAGCGCCTGACCCGCCTCAAGCGGCGCGCGGAGTTTCTAAGGGTCGCGGGAGCGCGGCGAAAATGGGCGGCGCCGGGGTTGATTCTTCAGGCCCGCCCGACCCCGATCGATGATGGCGGGGTCGAGCGGAAGGGGTGTCCTCGGGTCGGATTCACAGTCAGTCGCCGCGTCGGAAACGCGGTCGAGCGGAATCGCGTCCGTCGACGGCTGAGGGAGGTTGCCGAACGAGTCCTTCCGGCCCACGCCAGAGACGGGTTAGATTTTGTCATCATTGGTCGAACGGCGACGTTGAAGCGCCCGTTCGACGCGCTGATTGGGGATTTGCGGGTAGCGTTGAGAAAACTCGATGCCTATCACGATTGAAACGGTCCGGTGCGGAGCGGCGAAGGATACAGAGACAGTCATGATGACAGTTCTTAATAATCTGATCGGGGCGGTGTTGTGCGGCGCGATTCGCGCCTATCAGTTGTTGCTGTCGCCAGTGCTGCCGGTCTCATGCCGGTATCAACCCACCTGCTCAAGCTACGCGATCGAGGCGCTCAGACGCCACGGCGTCATCGGCGGTGGCTGGCTCGCCCTCAAGCGGGTTGTCGGCTGCCATCCGTGGGGCGATTACGGATGCGACCCGGTCCCCGATTGCGACCACCACGCCGACAATGACGGACACCGCCCTACGCATCGGGGAGCACTGTTCTAGCCGATGATTGATAACCGCAACATGATCCTGGCGGTGGTACTATCGATCGCCATATTACTGGGGTTCGAACTGTTCTTCGACAAGACCCGGCCGCCCCCACCTCCGGGTGACCCGCCGACGGTGGCCGAGGGCACCGGCCAGCAACCGGGCGGCCAAGCGCCGAGCCTGCCGGCCAGTGAACCGGCGATGGCGGCCGGCGGCGCACAAGTGCCGTCGGCCCCGGGCCAGCAATCGACGGCTGCT
>PTLJ01000043.1 GCA_002938045.1 Alphaproteobacteria bacterium MarineAlpha3_Bin4 | reverse complement strand
GGCGTTTTACTGCAACCACCGCCGCGAACAAACCCGATTTCGACCCTGCATGTGATGCCTAACTCGCGCATTTCTCTGATTACACGCGCCACCGCAATGCCAAAGCCGGTGCCAGAAAAGAAAGCGAAGAAGAAGGTGAAACCCGCGGCAGCCGCCGCACCGGTAACTCCGAAACTGTCCGCCTCTCCGGTGCCCAAGGTCACCGAGGTCTCCGAAGCACTGCCGCCTCTGCCGCCAAAAGCAGCGCCGAAACTGGCCGAGCCGAAGGCCGCCGAAGCGCCCCCGGCGGTAACGGAACAATCGGCCGTCCCGGCCGCCGCAGAGATCAGGCCGGGCCGCGCCATCCGCGTCGAGTTCGGCGCCGCCGAATCGAAACTGCCGCCAGCGGCGAAGGATGCGCTCACCAGCCTCGCGACCGCGATCAAGAATGATGAAAATCTGCGATTGCAACTGATGGCCTATGCCGGTGGTAACGAGTTGTCGGCCAGCAAGGCGCGGCGACTGTCGTTGTCCCGCGCGCTCTCGGTTCGCTCATTCCTGATCGAGAAGGGTGTCCGCTCGACCCGGGTCGACGTTCGAGCGCTCGGAAACAAGACGACAGACAAGCCGATCAACCGGGTCGATGTCAACGTTACGGAACGATGACCGATGCGCCTTAGCTGATGGCGCGGCCGCTGTTTAATAAAGAGTTGCCTCCGGGATTGCTGAGACGATGACCCGTCCACACCGCTATCTTTTCCGTATGTTCCTATTTTTGGCTGCGGTTAGCGGTATCGGCGCAATCCTTTACCTGCCGCTTCAGAGCGCCTTCATGGCCAACGCGCCACTCAATGGCTTGATCGTCAGCGTCCTTGGACTGGGAATCATTTACAACTTTCGCCAGGTCGTGAGGGTTTACCCGGAAATCGCCTGGATTGGAGCATTCCGACAAAACCTGGAGTCCGGTTTCGAGCGCGGCGCAACCATGTCGGAGGCACGTCCTCCCAAATTGCTGGCACCGATGGCAGCCATGGTCGGCAACCGACAAACTTTTACCCTTTCCGCCCTCGCCATGCGCTCGCTTTTAGACGGAATTCTTTCAAGGCTCGACGAGTCGCGGGATATCTCGCGTTATACAATCGGACTGTTGATCTTCCTCGGCCTGTTGGGAACCTTTTGGGGGCTGCTCGAAACCATTTCCTCTATCAGCGGTGTGATTAGCGGGCTCAGCATCAACGGCTCCGACGCGACGACGATGTTCACCGATCTCAAACGCGGGCTGGAGGCACCCATGAGCGGCATGGGCACGGCGTTTTCATCGTCGTTGTTTGGTCTCGCCGGCTCTTTGGCTCTCGGGTTCCTTGACCTGCAGGCGAACCAGGCCCAGAACCGCTTCTACAACGAGCTCGAGGATTGGCTGTCGAGCGTCACGCGGCTACCGAGCGGCGCGCTCACCGGCGACGGCGAGCAGACGGTGCCGGTCTACGTCCAGGCGCTTCTGGAACAGACGGCGGAGAGCCTCGAGAACCTGCAGAGGACCATCCAGCGAGGCGAAGAAAGCCGCATCGCGGTCAATGCCAACGTCGTCGCGCTTGGCGACAAGCTGGAAACGCTGACCGACCACATGCGCACCGAACAGGCATTGATGAAGAGCCTCGCCGAGACCCAAGTCGAGATCAAGCCGATACTGGCGCAACTGGCTGAAGGCCCGATCGGCGGCGGCGGACTCGACGAAGCGACACGCACCCACATCCGCAACCTCGATGTTTACGTCGCCCGCCTGACCGAGGAACTCAGCGTCGGCCGAGACGAGATTATCCAACAACTGCGGAGCGAAATAAAGCTGCTGGCCCGCATCGTCGCCGCCAGCGGCGATGCGGGCGAGAGTTGACCATGGCCGCCCTGGCGAGACGCGTACAACGCAGCACCAACATCTGGCCGGGTTTCGTCGACGCGTTGGCGACGTTGTTGATGGTATTCATGTTCCTACTGATGGTTTTCGTGCTCGCTCAGTTCTTCCTCAGCGAAGCGTTGTCGGGACGCGATGCGGCTCTCGACCAGCTCAAAATCCAGATCAGTGAACTGGCCGACCTGCTAGCGCTGGAGCGAGGTGCTAGCAAGGACCTGCGGGCCAATGTCGCACAGCTGTCGGCGGATCTGCAGGTGTCGGTGGCGCTGCGTGACGACTTAAAGACCACGGTCTACGAGTTGCGAATGCGCGCCGAAGGAGTCGAGCATGATCTGGCCGAGACCAGGAAAGAGCTCACCCAGGCACACGCGGACATCGCCACCAGTAAGCAGACGATCGACAAGCAGATTGCGGAACTGGCTGGACTCAACCGCGACATCGCCGCCCTCGAGGCCCTGCGAAAGGAACTCGAAGCCAAGATCACCGCCATGGCGAGTCAAGCCGAAGACCAGAAGAAGGCCCTGGTCGAGGAACGCGAACTGTCGCAAAGCACGCGTGCCCAGATCGCTCTCCTGAACCAGCAGATGGCGGTGCTGCACGAACAGCTAGCTAAGGTCTCGGAAGCGCTCGAGGCGTCCGAGCTGTCGGCCAAGGAGCAGAAGGTGGAGATCGTCTCGCTCGGCAAGCGTCTCAACGCGGCGCTGGCGAGCAAGGTTCAAGAGCTGTCGCGCTATCGCTCCGAATTCTTCGGCCGGCTGCGCAAACTGCTCGGCAACCGCCGGGGCGTGCGCATTGTCGGCGACCGCTTCGTGTTCCAGTCCGAAGTCCTGTTCGCTAAGGGCTCGGCGGTTCTCGGCGCCGGCGGACAGCTGCAACTGGACCAGCTCGCCCTTACCCTTCTTGAGATCGCCGTCGAGATTCCCGGCGAGATCGAGTGGGTGCTCAGGATCGACGGGCACACCGACAGTGATCCCATCAAGACGGCCCGTTTCCCGTCCAATTGGGAGCTGTCGACGGCGCGCGCGCTTTCAGTCGTCAAGCATCTGGTGGCCGCTGGTCTGCCGCCGAACCGTGTGGTCGCAGCGGGGTTCGGTGAGTTTCATCCCCTCGACCCGCGCGCCGACGAAATCGGCAAGCGCCGCAATCGCCGCATTGAACTGAAGCTCACGCAGCGCTAAGACTGCGCTCCGTTCCGCAGCCACCGGCGAGTCCGCCATGCCGATCCTGTTTCTAATCGTCGTAATAGACCTGATCGGCTTCGGCGTGATCATCCCGCTGCTGCCGTTCTACGGCGAGTACTACCAGGCAGCGCCGGCGACGGTCGGGCTGCTGATGGCAACCTACTCGTTTGCCCAGTTCTTGGCCGCCCCTTTCTGGGGCCGACTCAGCGACCGCACCGGCCGCCGGCCGGTGCTGCTGATCAGCCTGTGCGGCGCCGCCCTCTCCTATGTCTGGCTTGGTTTTGCAGACAGTCTGTGGATGCTGTTCGCCGCGCGCGCGATGGGCGGCTTCATGGCCGGCAACATCTCGACGGCGTTCGCTTACGTCGCTGACGTAACGACGCGCGAGAACCGTGCCCGCGGCATGGGCGTAATCGGAGCCGCCTTCGGTCTCGGCTTTATCATCGGACCAGCGGTTGGCGGCCTGCTGGCAGGGCCAGACCCAGTCAACGCCGACTTTCAGAGACCTGCCTTCGCCGCCGCCGGTTTTTCCTTCGCTGCGTTGGTGTTGGCGTTGTTCCTGCTCAAGGAGTCGTTATCGGAAGAAACCCGCAAACGCCTGGCCCAACAACCGCCGCGGACCCGCATCCAACTATTCCGTCAAGCGCTTTCGAGGCCCAATGTGGCGTTGTTGATCGGGATGTCGTTCCTCGCTACATTCGCCTTTGCCGGCCTCGAGGCGACGTTCGCCATGTGGTCGCGGCGCCAATTCGGATGGGGACCGGAGCAAAACGGATACCTGTTTGCCTTCGTTGGCCTGCTCGGCGCCATCGTCCAGGGCCGTATGGTCGGCGGTTTGGTCCGTCGGTTCGGCGAGGCACGCCTGATCGTGCAGGGAGCGGCAGCACTCTGTACGGGCGTGTTGCTAATTCCACTCGCGTCGAACCTACCGCTGCTGGTGGTAGCGATAACCATTGCGGCGTACGGTTTCTCGATCATCTCGCCGTCGCTCAACAGCCTGATCTCTCTGCAGGTCGGCGACGATGAGCAAGGCGGCGTGATGGGCGTCACCCGCTCGGCGACGACCCTGGCGCGGGTGCTCGGCCCAGCGTGGGCCGGGTTGCTGTTCTCAGTCCTTGGCAAGGACTGGCCCTACTTCGGTGGCGCCGCCGTGATGGCAATCGTCGTCGTCGTTTGCTTTCGCGCCATTCCCCAACTCGAACACCCAAAACCGCCACCAGCGGCTTGACCGCCGGGGAAAGGCGTTTTGGGCGCTTGATCACGCCCCCCGATTCGCCTATACAGGGCGCCTCGATTTTAGGATTACCGCGATGAAAAAAGACATCCACCCGGATTACCACGAGATTACCGTCCAGATGACGGACGGGACCACGTTCACCACGCGCTCGACCTGGGGCAATGCGGGCGACACCATGAAGCTCGACATCGACCCCAAGACGCATCCCGCCTGGACCGGCGTTCATCGCCTCGTCGACAGTGGCGGCCAGTTGGCCAAGTTCAACAAGCGTTTTAAGGATTTCGGCCTCAAGATTTAATGTCGGCACGGTAGGCCACTATCCTTCCCACAAATAATCAAACTGCACGGGGGTTAACGCCGTGTAATCGTTGTTTATATGGGTGATAAAAGAGCCGTCCGGACCCGCTATAGAGCAGTGGTGAGGCTAAAGTTTTCAAATGTCTTTGGCCGTTTGATTCAGAGGTAAGGTTTTGATACAATAGGATATTTAGCACTGTTGGTGGACGTTCATTTTGCTATCGATGGATAATAACCGTAAGCTGTTAAGAGGCGACACTCAGCCAGTGAGCCGACAGCACGTTTTTTTCGGCAGTTGTTATTTTGGTTTGACCTCGCTTGGAGGCTGAATGGCACGTCAAGCGCAATTCGAACGCAAGACCGGGCGCGATTACGGCGGTGGAGATAACAAAGGTGGTGCCACTTCGGCAACCTCGCGGGCTGGAAGGGCGGCCGGCTCCAGCGGTGCGAGAACGATAAAGAAGAAACAGAGAAAGTCCACCCTAAAGACTGTCCTGGTCAAGCTGCTACTGGTCACCTTGTGCAGCATCTGCCTCTCGGCCCTGTTCACGACCATAACCTCGACCATGCTGAGTGGGATTACCTTGTTCGGGATCAGGATCGTCGGCAATGCTGAGGCCAACTTGTTGGTCGTCGTCTTCGTTGCCACCTTCCTGATTAGCACCACGGCGATAGCGGTTACTGTCCTCAAGGGTGAAAGCATCGAGGACGGAGCGCGCCGGCGGCGTTCGCAACGAACGGTCCAGAAGAAGCCGGGCGAGAAGCCGAAACCTGTCGAAAACGCGAAAAAGCTCGCCGCCGATGCCCTTGACAAACGGGAAAAGCTTGATGGGGCGATGAAGGGAATCGAGGACTTTAAGGTTTCGGAGGAAGCGGCGGCGGAGGAAGCGGCCCAAGCTACAAACGAGCGCGTGCAGGAAGAGATCAAAAAGGCGGCGGCCGAAGAGAAGGACGAAAAGCCCAAGCCCGAGGAGGCCGAAACCGACGGCAAGCCGGAAACGGGCGAGCCGGGCGAGAAGTTGTCGCCGCATGCCGAGAAGCAGAAGAAGTACATAATGAAGTTTCTTGGCGATGCCTTGGACAAGGTTAACGCAGCCTGAAGAAGATGGACAACTTCAACAAGTTCGGGGTTAACCTATTCCTGGCCGGCGCCTGCGAGACGCTGATGCAGAAGCGCGACCTGGATAAGTTGTCGGCCTCGAAGATCCTCACAGACATCGTCCGGGTCATGGGCTTCAAAAAATCCCATGCCTCCTCCTTCGCCGACCGCTACGAGGAATACCTGATGCAGGACGCCCGCTATATGCAGATGTTCCAGGCCGGCCGTAACGCCATGAACACCTATTTCACTGATGAGGCGGCCGGCGTCATGCACCTGGAGAAAGCGCTTGAGGATTGGAACAAGCCGAAGCCGCGCGAGGAACATGCTGGCCCGGTGACGGTATTATTCACCGACATCGCCGGCTCGACGGCGATGACCCAGGCGCTCGGTGACGCTGGCGCACAGGAAGTCGTACGCGCGCACAACCGCGTCGTCCGCGAGGCTTTGACCTTTTGCAACGGCAAGGAGGTCAAGCATACTGGCGACGGCATCATGGCTTCGTTTAACAAAACCACTGACGGTGTCGATGCGGCGATCCAGATGCAGCGCCAGACCGCCACATATACCGAGCAGAACCCGAACTTGCCGTTGCACCTGAAAATTGGCATCAACGCCGGCGAGCCGATCGCGGAGGACAACGACCTGTTCGGCTCAACGGTGCAGATGTCGGCCCGCATTGTCGACAAGGCGCAAGCAGACGAAATCTTCGTCTCCGAGGTCGTGCGCGGTATTTGCGCTGGCAAGGCCTACGGTTTTGTCAACCGCGGCGGTTTTGCCATGAAGGGCTTCGACGACGACCCGATCCTATATGAGGTGGTATGGCACGACCAGGTTGCGGCAGAATAGGCCTGGTGCCGTTGACGCTAATTCATAAGTCCCATCCACCTCCTTGCGTGTGAGAATTTGTCTAACTGTCTCAGCCGCGACGGCGGACGTCTGTTGAGGGTCCGGCCGTTTCGATCCCGTTTCGGAGGCGCGTATAAACTGGGTCCGGCCATTGCGGCGGGCCCTGAGTGATCACGTGGCTTCATAAGGAGAATATGGCCATGTGTACCTTCGATTTTTCTCCCTTGTTTCGTCGTTCCGTCAACTTCGACCATTTGCAGCATTTGGTGGACGCCGCCAACAGGCTTGATCCCAAGGCGAACTCGCATCCTCCTTACAACATCGAGCAGGTTGGCAAAAACGGCTATCATATTACCATGGCTGTTGCCAACTTTGGAGAGAACGACCTAGACGTCAACGTCAAGGAGAACACCCTGGTCATTTCCGGCAAGTTGGCCGGGACCGAGGACGACGTCAAAGTGTGTAAACTGCGGCATCGCTGGCCGCGCCTTCGAGCGCCAGTTTGAGCTCGCCGATCACATAACCGTCTACGATAGAACCCTCGTCAACGGGCTCCTGCATGTCGAGCTTGAACGGCAGATCCCGAAAGGGAAGAAGGCGCGTAAGATTGCCATCAACGAGGAAGCGAACGAGAACAAGAAAGCTGTTTAAGCCCCGTCTTCAACGGCGGCGCTGGCAGCACGTCCGGCCTTCCATTTCCCTGTGCGCGTCCTTCCCGATCGGCAATGATTTCAGGGATATACGACCCGTGAACACCTCGATGAAGCGCTCCGTCGCCGACAGCATTTTATCGGCCGAACCGAACAACGCAATAGCGAAGGTGACGCTAAAGTTGCCGACCTTCTCGACCCTCAGCGCCGCGTCGACGGTATCGGGGAAGGACAGTGAACGGTGAAACCGGCAGCGTCTCAACGGCCTGCGGTGATTGGATCGTTGAGCCAGTCAACCCCCACCTCTTCGATCATAAACTGCACCACCACCGCCTCAAACAGACGGTTGTAAACGACGATGTTAAGGTTTCAAAGCATGTCGTTGTCGCCCCATTGGGTGGCGACCGGAACGACGTACGGGAAGTCGGCGCGGGCCTGGCGGCCCGGCTCAGCCATCGCCGCCTCCCGCCGGAGCCACCAACTGTATCTTTGCCAGAGCTGAGCGCAACGGGGCCGGGATCAGCACCGGCTTGCTGCTGGCACGCTCGACAAAAACGTGGGCGAAATAGCCGCTCGCTGACGCTTCGTCGTCACCCTCTAGGAAAATGCCGACCTCGTAGCGAACGCTGGAATTTCCCAAGTGTCCAACGCTTAGACCCGCCTCCAAGCGGTCGGGATAAGCCACCGCCTTGACGAAGGTGCAATGGGTTTCAACAGCGATGCCGATCACTGGGTCGGCCCGGATGTCGAAACCGCCGACTTCGATCAGATAGTTGTTCACCACCGTATCGAAGTAGGAATAGTAGATCACGTTGTTGACGTGGCCGTAGAGGTCGTTGTCGGACCAACGCGTCTGCACCGGTTGATAATAGCTGTAGTCGGAACGCTTGGCCGTGTCCTTCGTGCTCATCCAAATGCCTTGGTCGCTGACGCAGCGGCGGGCCTTGGAACTCCGGCCCAAAATTACCGGGGGCTGCCGATCCGGCAGCCCCCGGGATGATGCCTTAACCCTGTCAAGCTCGCATAACGGTAACTCTTGCGGAGAACTCTACCCTTGCCCACTTGAATCAGTCAATATCCCGGATGCCATAAATGGATCGGCCGTTTGGTTATCCCGATCGGAACGATGCACCAAAAAAAGCCGCCCCAAGTGTGGGGCGGCGAGAGTTCAACAGGGAGGCGTCGAAGTTGAGTGGATGGTGTTGCCCCATCCACCGATGACACCCTAGACAAGACCTCTTAAATTACCGTTAACGCTTTGACCCACCACCCTACGACAAAACCCGACGGCCTGTGCTATGGTCGCTAGGTTGTTTGCCGAAACAACGACGGAACACCTATCAGACCATGCTCAGCCCTGCCGCCGCCTGGACAGTCGTCATCGCTGGTTACGCCCTTCCAATACTGCATGTGCTGCTATCGTCAGCAGCCGGACCATGGAAACCACCAGCTGGCACGCGCTGCCCATTCGGGCCGCGCGTCGGTTGGTTGATCATCGTTTTGTTGCTGGGTGTCTTTGGCTGGCTGATGTTCGTGCTGTCGAAACGCCGGCGCCCCGCATTGTAAGGCCTCTTCGCCTAGCTCTTGAACACGGATTCTGCGCCGTCGTGTGCCGTGCGTTTGGCGGCGATCGCCTCGCGAGCGCGGGCAATCTCAGCTTCGAGTTCCTCGATGTAATTGCCGAGCGCCTCAATCGACAAAACGTGTAGGTCCATCGGCTTCGGCTTTTCCCTCTGCGGTTCCAGATCGTCGGTGTCCACAGGTCTTACCTCCACTTTTCGACCGGGCCTTGCCAAGCCCAATGCAACATATTAGTACCAATACGCCGACCATCAAACAGAGACAATTCAGTGACCGGCGATGACCGACAATAAGGCCATGAACTGCATCGAGATCTCTGAGCCCGGTGGACCCGAGGTACTAAAACCGGCGACCCGGCCGGTACCGCAGCCGGCCGCAGGAGAGGTCCTGATCCAAGTTGTCGCGGCCGGCGTCAACCGGCCTGATTGCCTACAACGCGAGGGTAACTACGCACCGCCGCCCGGCACCACCAATATCCCCGGGTTGGAGGTGGCGGGCGAGGTCATATCAGTCGGCGATGACGTTACCGAATGGAACGAC
>PTLJ01000042.1 GCA_002938045.1 Alphaproteobacteria bacterium MarineAlpha3_Bin4 | reverse complement strand
ATGTCCCCGGCGTCGGCAGCAATCTTCAAGACCATCTCCAGATCCGCATGGTCTATGTTGTCAATGTTCCGACCCTGAACGACCAAATCAACAATTTCTTCCAGCGCATGCTAATCGGTATGGAATATGTCCTCTTCCGCTCCGGCCCCATGGCGATGGGGGCGAGCCAGGTCTGTGTATTTGCCAAAACCCAGCCGGATCTCGAAACGCCGAACATCCAATTTCATTTCCAGCCGCTGAGTGCGGACAAGCCCGGGATCGAAATGCATCCATTTTCCGGCATCACGGCGTCGGTCACTCAACTGCGCCCGGAAAGTTCGGGTCGGATTGAGATCACGTCCCCCAACCCGATGACCTATCCCGCGATCCACCCCAACTACTTATCGACACCTAAAGACCAACAAACAACGGTCGCCGCCATGCGCGTTACGCGAAAGCTGGTTGGCACCGCGGCAATGGCACCGTTCATCGTTGAGGAATTCACCCCGGGTGCGAACTATCGATCGGACGCCGAACTGTTGGATAGTGCGCGAAACATCTCGCAAACGATCTATCATCCTGTCGGCACTTGTAAGATGGGTGCAGACCCGATGGCGGTGGTCGATGACCGGCTTCGGGTTCGAGGTATCGCTGGTCTTCGTGTCGTCGACGCGTCGATCATGCCAGCCATCGTGTCTGGCAACACCAATGCGCCGATAATTATGATTGCAGAGAAGGCGGCGGATATGATGCGCGAGGATGCGAAAGACAACCGGCAAATTTTATCTCCGAAAATTTTGTAGGCGGCGACAACGACACTGGCGGGCGTAACGTACCTATTGCGACGCAATACTGTCCCCAACGAGGCCAATAAGCGAAGCACGTTAGATGTTCAACAATCACAACCCATGTTGCCAATGCCCCAAATTCTAACTTTTGTGGTGGTCCACTTGATGGGGCCAAGTGGGGGGAAATTTTTACGCAATACCGAGCTTAGTCAGGAATCTTGGCTGTATCGGTCATGAATTTGCTTTCTCCCGGACAAGCGCCTTCAGCCGCAACAAAGCGATGCGATGGACTTGCTTGAGCGCTTCGCTGAATTCCGTCTCACGGTCGTTCTCTACCCGGCGTTCGAAAATTTCCAGAATGGTCTTCCGACTGTATCCGGTGACGGCGAAGATGAAAGGAAAGCCGAACTGTTCCTTGTAGACCCTGTTGAGTATTTGGAAGTGCTCAAATTCTTTCGCCGTGCAGGCACCCAATCCCGCCTCGGCCTGTTCGTTCGCCGAAGCCTCGGTCAGTGCATCGGCGATCCCAAGTTTACCAGCCAAATCAGGATGAGCGCGAAGAAGCGCCAGCTGCTGCTCAGCGTCGCTAGCCTCGACCTGGGTGCGGAGTAGCGCCGCGAGGTCCTCAACAGTTGTTGCATTTTCGATCAAACCGGCGTCGAACGCACGCTCAGCGATCCACGGCGAATGCTCGTAGACGCCACCATACCGCGCGACAAAAGCTTCGCGGTCCAACACTGCCGGTGAAATCGCAAAAAGGGTCATAAGGTCTATCCTGGATAGGGATGACGCTGCCGCCAGTGTCGGGCGATATCGGCGCGGCGGCAAACCCATACGGCATCATGCGAGAGCACGTGGTCCAGAAAAGTCTTAAGGGACCGAAAGCGTCCCGGGCGGCCAATCAACCGACAGTGGAGCCCGACAGACATCATCTTCGGCGCTATGGCCCCTTCTTCGTAGAGCGTATCGAAGGTGTCCGTCAGGTACGCCAGGAACTGATCACCCGAATTGAAACCTTGTGACGTCGCGAACCGCATGTCGTTGGCATCTAGCGTATAAGGGACGACGAGGTGCGGTGTCTCCACGACCCGGCTCCAGAATGGTAGGTCGTCGGAATAATCGTTGGCGTCGTAGATAAAGCCGCCGTGCTCGGTGACAAGCCGGCGCGTGTTCTCGCTTGTCCGTCCTGTGTACCAACCGACTGGGGCCTCTCCGCAAAACCGAGTGAGGATTTCGACAGCCTCTTCCATATGTGCGCGTTCCGTCTCTTCCGGGACGCCGTGGTAATTAATCCAGCGAAGCCCATGGCTAGCGACTTCATGACCGTCCTCAAGCGCGCGCTCTATCACCGCCGGATGGCGTTCGGTGGCCATCGCAATGGCGAAGACAGTCAGTGGAACCTGGCGGTCTCGGAAAAGATCGAGAATGCGCCACACTCCCGCACGCGAACCATATTCGTAAATGGATTCCATGGACATGTGGCGGGCACCATCGAATGGCGACGCGCCGATGATCTCCGAGAGAAACGCTTCGGACCCCGTGTCGCCATGAAGGACACAGTTCTCTCCGCCTTCTTCGTAGTTGAGGACAAATTGGACAGCGAGACGCGCGCCTCCGGGCCAGTCTGCCCGGGGTGGCGCGCTACCATATCCGATCATGTCGCGCGGATAAGACACAGGCCTCTCTTTCCAATTTTTCCTAGTTGAAATCGATCGTACACTAACCCTTAACAATCAACACGATTATCAAAATGTTTTCGAAGGTGAAGTATTAAATCCATTAATTACGTCTGTCACTTCAGCGGTTAGGATCACACCAGCTGGCCTCACCTAGTTGCGAACGGCCACGCGGGAGACTTGAATGGAGATACTGCTACACGACTGGTTCGGACTTCTGGTTCGCTGGCTGCATATGATCACGGCCATCGCCTGGATAGGCTCATCGTTCTACTTCATGTGGCTGGACAATAGCCTGAGGGACTACGGGACGTTAGAAGACGGCGCCAATGGCGAGAACTGGTCCATACACGGCGGCGGTTTTTATCACATTCAGAAGTTCCTCGTGGCGCCCGGGCGAATGCCGGCGGAACTGCACTGGTTCAAGTGGGAAGCCTACATGACCTGGATTTCGGGCTTCGCTCTGATGGTCATCGTCTATTACTGGGGAGCTGAGAGCTATCTAATCGATCGCTCGGTGCTGGACCTTTCGCCGGCGGCAGCTATCTCTATTTCGGTGACATCGCTGGTCCTTGGCTGGATTGTGTACGACCTCCTCTGCCGCTCACCCTTACGCGAACGGAGCGCGATACTTTTCGGTGTTCTCTTCGTCTTCATCGTTTTTTCGGCTTACGGGTTCGGTTTGGTGTTCTCCGACCGCGCCGCGTTCCTCCACGTAGGCGCGATGATCGCGACAATGATGTCGGCCAACGTATTCTTGGTGATTATCCCCAACCAGAAGAGGGTCGTCACCGCGCTAACCATCGGTGAGACCCCGGACCCAGCGATGGGTAAGGCAGCAAAGCTCAGATCGACACACAACAACTACCTGACGCTTCCAGTCCTTTTCATGATGATCTCTATCCACTACCCAGTAGTTTTTGGGCATGACTGGAGTTGGCTAGTAGTTGCCCTGGTGTTGGTTCTCGGTGGCGTCGTGCGCGAATTTTTCAACGCCCGGAACGCTGGCCGAACGGGGAATGCCCTTCTCTGGCAATGGCCAATAGCGATTATCTTGGCGGTTGCGCTGATCATACTGACCGCTTGGAAGCCGGATGGTGACATCCCCCTCGAGGGCAAGGTGTTAACCCCAGAGGCGCTGGCCATCGTGCAGGTCCGCTGCACGCCCTGTCATTCCGACAGGCCCAGCGACGAGGATGTTGGCGTGGCGCCAGGTGGTATCAAGTTCGACGATGCAGCAATGCTAAAAGCTCACGCAGCCAAGGTGCTGGCTCAGTCGGTACTAACCGACGCCATGCCGATCGGCAATAAGACCGAGATGACGGCCGAAGAGCGGGCGCAGCTCGGCACTTGGATTCGGGCCGGGATGCCGGACGAGTAGACCACTATTTTTTAGAGGTTGCCGGCGAGAACCGCCGATGACCTCGTGACCATAGTCGAAGGCTTCCGGAATATTGCGGGCTGATAAATTATTGGCTACCCGCTCGGAGTAATCGAATCAAGATAAGGAGATATTGGAGATGGGTTGAGAGGTTCCAGACGCGAGATTCCCATCTCTAGTATTTCCTTTTTTCTATCGTCACGTCGATTTGACTGAGTTGCCAGCCACGTACACGGACCGAACCGCCCGATCGTCGGCAAGAATGATCTGCGCGAAAAGCGCGTCCCATAGGCTCTCGGCTCCCGCCATGCGGCGTTCGATCAACGGCGTCGAGGTAAGATCTATGACGGCGATATCAGCCTCCATACCGGGCGCTAGATTGCCGATACGATCTTCCAGCCGCATCGCCCTTGCCGAGCCGACTGTCGCAAGGTACCAGGCCTTGGCCGGGTGTAGGCTATAACCCTTTAGCTGGGCGACTTCATATGCCGACCGCATGGTCGCGAACATGGAGAGGGACGTGCCTCCAGCTACGTCCGTCGCGAGGCCGACGGAGACCGGTTGATCGATATCCCGGAGCCCTTCCATATCGAAAAGGCCCGAGCCGATGAAGGTGTTGGATGTTGGGCAATGGGCGATGGCCGAGCCGGAGTCTCGGATTGCTGTTCGCTCGCGCTTTGTTAGGTAGATGGCGTGACCGAAGATCGCGCCGGGCCCAGAGAGGCCGAATGTCTCGTAGACACCGAAATAATCCGGCGCGTCCGGGAAGAGCTCCGCTACCCAATTGATCTCCTTTGGGTTCTCCGAGAGATGCGTTTGCATTAAAGTGCCGGGGTGTTCCCGCCAGAGTGCACCAGCGACTTCCAATTGCGCGGGCGTCGACGTCAGCGCGAACCGGGGCGAAATGGCGTAAACGTTGCGGCCGACGCCGTGCCATTTCTCGATAAGAGCCTTAGTCTGGTCGTAACCCGATTGCTCCGTGTCTGTTAGCGCCTCGGGGGCGTTCCGGTCCATCAGCACCTTGCCACAGGCCATCCTAAGACCTCGCGCAATAGAGGCTTCAAAGAAGGCGTCGACGGATTCCGGATGCACGGTGGCATAGACGCAGGAGGTGGTGATGCCGTTCCGAAGGCATTCCTCCAGGAAGAAGTCGGCGACCTCGCGACTATATGTGGTGTTGCCGAAGGTAGATTCGATGGGGAAGGTGTACTTTTCCAACCATTCCAGAAGCTGCGTGCCGTAGGACGCAATTATTGGCAGTTGCGGATAGTGGGCATGGCAATCGACGAACCCAGCGGTGATCAGGCAGTTCCCATGATCAACGATGGAGGCGCCTTGGGCCTGGCTGAGAACCTCCGGTTTAGCACCAACGGCCCGGATTAGGCCGTCCTCAATCCAGACAGCCCCGTCCGAATGGTGCGTGACCGCCGCCTCTGGTCCCACCGCGAACGGATCGTCGGAAAACGTTAGGATTTGCCCTTTTAGCACCAGGCTTTCCGTCATAACGTCGCGCCCGTTTCACATTATGGACAAAAAAAGGACGGCCCGGCGCGTGGCCGGACCGCCGTCGGGTTTACTTACTTAGGCAGCGAGCCTTCGACGCCCTCAACATAAAAGTTCATGCCGGCGAGGGCACCGTCTTGTGCTGTCTCTCCTGCCTTCAACCAAGGCGAGCCGTCCTGCTTGTTGATAGGTCCGGTGAAAGGATGCAACTTGCCGCTAGCTATGGCGTCACGGGCCTTGGCAGCCATGGCGCGCACGTTCTCGGGAATGCGTTTAGAGAATGGCGCCATCACGACCATGCCGGGACCGATGCCATCCCAGGTATCCTGGCTCTTCCAGGTGCCGTCCATCACTGCCTTCACGCGCGAGACGTAGTAGGGGCCCCAGTCGTCAACGATAGCCGTCAGTTGTGCTTTCGGGCCGAATTTAACCATGTCGGAAGCCTGACCGAAGGCGAAGACACCTTTCTTTTCGGCAGTCTGTATGGCGGCGGGCGAGTCGGTGTGCTGCATCAACACGTCTGCGCCCTGATCGATAAGCGCCTTCGCCGCATCTGCCTCCTTGCCTGGATCAACCCAAGTGCTAACCCAAATAATCTTGAACTTGACGGCCGGATTGACGCTCCTGGCCGCGAGGTAAGCTGCGTTAATGCCGCGGACGACTTCAGGAATCGGGAACGAGGCAATATAGCCAATCGTGTTGGTCTTGGTCATCTTGCCGGCAATCAGCCCGATGACGTGCCGACCTTCGTAAAAGCGCCCGGAATAGGTTGCAACGTTTTCCGCTCGCTTGAAACCGGTAGCGTGTTCGAACTTCACCTTCGGAAACCGTTTGGCGACTTTAAGGGTCGGATTCATAAAACCGAAGGATGTGGTGAAGATTATGCCGTGGCCGCTTTGCGCCAACTGCTGGATTACCCGCTCAGCGTCCGGACCTTCCGAGACATTCTCCACGTAGGTCGTTTTGACCTTGTCGCCGAAGGCCTTCTCAACGGCGAGACGGCCCTCGTTGTGCGCGTAGGACCAACCGTGGTCGCCAATGGGGCCGACATAGACGAAGCCCACCTTTGTCTTCGCCGCTGCACTTGCGATTCCGATCGAAAACGCCAGTGCGACGGTAGCCGTGCCGGTAATTAGTTTTCGTATGATGTGTTTCATGTCTGCTTCTCCTTTAATTAATAAAGTTACTCAAGAAGGGTGGTTTCGGTTCAGCCTCAAGTTCAAGACGATACAAAGAACGGTTTGGCAAGACATGCCGGCGCGTTAAGGCTAATCCGCGCCTTGTCGTGTGAGATTAGCACCAGCACGAGGATAGTCACCAGGTACGGTAGCATTGAAAGATACTGTGCCTCGATGTCGATGCCAAAACCCTGGACGTGCAGCTGCACTATGGTAACCCCGCCGAAGAGGTATGCGCCCAGCAGCGCCCGACCTGGTCGCCACGCCGAAAAGACGACAATGGCGAGCGCAATCCAGCCTCGTCCTGCGGTTATATTCTCGACCCAGAGCGGCGTCTGCACGGTAGAAAGATAAGCCCCTCCGACCCCGGCGCAGGCTCCGCCGAACAACAACGCCGCCATTCGAACGCCGACGACGCTATAGCCAATCGCGTGCGCCGCGTCGTGGTTTTCGCCGATAGCCCGGAGAATCAAGCCGGTCCGGGTCTTAGCGAGGAACCAGGCGACCCCGACGGCGAGCGCGAGCGAGAGATAAACAAGCGGATCGTGGGAGAACATCAAAGGACCGACGATAGGGATGTCGGACAAGAAGAAGATATGGATTTTGGCTAACGGCTCGGTCGATTCCCCCGAATATCCCTGCCCCAAAAGGGCAGAAAGGCCGAGCCCGAAGATGGTCAGCGCTAACCCCGTCGCCACCTGGTTGGACAAAAGAATCTGGGTCAAGAATCCGAACAGGCTGGCAGCAATAGCGCCGGTAACGGCGGCAGCGGCGATGCCAACGACGTAGGAGCCCGTATCTAACGTCACTGCAAAACCGGCGATGGCTCCCAGGACCATCATACCCTCGAGGCCGAGGTTAAGGACACCAGCCCGCTCGACCACTAGTTCACCGATCGCCGCAAAAACCAAGGACGTTGCCGAAACTATTACCCCTTGCAGGATGAGAACCAAAAGATCCATGGCCTTATTTTTCCGCTGCCCAGGCCGGACGGGACACTTGGATGCGGTACCTCGCTAGAACGTCGATGCCTAGAAGCGAAAAAAGGAACATTCCCTGGAACACGCCAGTGACGGCGCTTGGCAGGTTCATTTCGATTTGCGCAGCCTCGCCGCCAATGTAGGTGAGCGCCATTACGAAACCGGAGAGTAGGATTCCGACCGGGGTCAACCGCCCAAGGAACGCAACAATAATCGCCGTGAAGCCATAGCCTACGGGCAGTGCTGGCACCAGTTGACCGACCGGTCCCGCCGCTTCGAACAGCCCGGCGAGCCCAGCAAGCCCGCCGGAGATCATCAGGCACGTCCAGACGACGCGTTGTTGAGCGAAGCCACCATAATTCGCGGCTCTTGGAGACTGGCCCATGACCTTGACCTGATAGCCAAAGACATGATGCCTCAGGATCACCCAAGCGACCAAAACGGCAGCAAGTGCGACCAGGAACCCGATATGGACACGGGTCTCCTCGATTAGGATAGGAAGAATCGCCGATTCGTGAAAAAGCCGGCTTTCCGGGAAGTTGAGACCCTCCGGATCCTTCAAGGGACCATGCACCATGACACTCAGCAACAACACCGCAACATAGGTCAGCATAAGAGTAACGAGGATTTCGTTGGTATTGAACCGCGTTCGAAGGAACGCCGGAATAGCCGCCCAGGCCATGCCTCCCAGGATGCCCGCTAAGCACATCAGCGGCAGCACCCAGATTCCCTCGACCTCGTGTAGCGCCAAAGCGACAGCGCCGCCCGCCAGCGCGCCGACAGTGAACTGCCCCTCCGCGCCGATGTTCCAGATACCCGCCCGAAAGCCAAAAGAAAGGCCAAGGCCAATCAGGATCAGCGGCGTTGCCTTGACAATCATCTCGGAGATGGCGAAGGAATTGGTTAACGGCTCCAGAAAGATGATAGAAATCGCCTGAACCGGATCTTTGCCAAGAACCGCGAACATCACAGTGCCGAGAAGAATGGTGACAATGACTGCAATCGCGGGCGTCACGTAGAGAAGGCCCTTCGACACCTCCTTAAGGGGTTCGAGGCGGATCATCGCGCAGCCTACTTCCCTACGCTCGAATGTACGCCACCCATGAGAAGGCCTATTTCCTCTATCGACATGCTACCGGTTGGACGCGGCTTCGCCGGACACCAGTGACATCTACCGGAACTTTGTGCTGAGCACATCACTGACCGAGCGACAATGGATCAGGGCGGTCGACGTTCGCCCCGGGGCGCCAGGCATCATCCGACATGCCCGAGTACTCATGGACCTCACAGGCAACGCGCGCGGCGCCGACGAAGAAGACCCGGCTCCCGGCTACGACGGAATCATCGAGGATCACGGTGTGTTTCCCAGAGGGCACGCCCTTGAGTGGGCACCAGGCCGATCGGTGATCGCTCCACCCTCGAGTATGGCGTGGCCACTCAGCCCAAGCGCCGATGTCGTGCTGCGCGTGCATCTCCGCCTCGGATCGGAACCGACTACCATCCAGCCGGAAATAGGGTTCTACTTCGCCGAGGAGCCGGCTGACGTAGTGCCGGTGTTGGTACCACTGGTGCACAGGATCGTCGATATTCCTGCCGGTGAAGCCAACCATACGATCGAGGATCGATTTCGACTACCGGTGGCGGCCGATCTTCACGCGATCGCTCCCTTCGCGCGCAACGTGGCAAGGGAGGTGAAGAGCCGGGCGATCCTCCCGGATGGAATCGAACTGACGCTGCTGCAGATCGACGACTGGGATTTCGACTGGCTGAATGATTACCGCTTCGCCGAGCCGCTTCGCCTTCCGGCTGGAACGGTCGTCACCATGGAGGTCAGGTTCGACAACTCGTCGGGCAATCCGAAAAACCCCAACCCCCCCCCGCAAAATGTGCGCTTCGGGCTCACGTCACGCGACGAGCAACCAGAGCTGCGTCTCCAAGTCGTCCCGACAGCAGCATCGGATCTCGCGACGCTACAACGAAGCGCCATCGCTAAATCGGCGCGGGACCATATTCTT
>PTLJ01000041.1 GCA_002938045.1 Alphaproteobacteria bacterium MarineAlpha3_Bin4 | reverse complement strand
CGTAGCCATGGGTATCGAGATCCTTCTTCGAGACCGTGATGTTGAACGGCGTCGCTACCGCCGGGATAAACGCGCCCGACGGGAATTTTAGCTTGAAAATGACCGTCGTATCGTCTGGCGCCTCAACCGAGTCGACCATCTTGAAGAACGCCTTCCTAGAACTCGGAACACCCTCTGGCGGGAAGATGATCTTCTGATAGGTAGCAACGATGTCGTGTGCCGTTAGCGGAGTTCCGTCATGGAACTTGACACCCTTGCGGATCTTGAAGGTGTACTTCTTGAAGCCGTCTTCACCCTTCGGCACGTCACCCTCGCAAAGGTCACAGACAAAGTCGGTCGGCGACGAAGGATTGTCCGGGTTAATCCGGATTAGCAGACTGTAAAACGGCCGGATCGGGTGAATAACACCGAATGTGGTTTCGCGGTGCAAGTCGTAAGAAGGGATCTTACTACCCACCACAAAGCTCAACACCCCGCCCTTTTTTGCGGCCTGGGCAGTGTCGACACTACCTGCTGCGCCGAGGGCCAAGCCGGCTCCAACGGCGAGCGATAGTCCCAGTTTCGAATAGACGTTTCTCATGTGTGTCTCCTTCCCAGTGAAATTCGGAACTTTTCAGTTCCATTATCATGCGTCGCCCAGTGCTTGGACGATCACACCTCCGTGCAGGCCACCCAGTGGCCCGGCTCAACCTCCCGAAAATCGGGGACTTCTGTCTTACACCCTCCAACCGCAAGCGGGCAACGCGGATGAAAAACACAGCCACTCGGCGGGTTGATGGGACTCGGAATTTCGCCTTTGATAATCTTGTGCTCGCGATCGTGCTCCACGTCCGGATCTGGTATCGGCACCGCTTCAAGAAGAGCCTGCGTGTAAGGGTGCATAGGATTATCGAACAACACATCACACTCAGCAAGCTCAACCATATGGCCGAGGTACATAACCGCAACGCGATGGCAAATATGGCGGACCACGCTGAGGTCGTGAGCTATAAAGAGATACGTTAAGCCATACTCTTCGCGCAAATCCTCCAGCAGATTGATCACCTGCGCCTGGATCGAAACGTCTAGCGCGGACACAGCTTCGTCGCAGATGATGAATTCCGGGTCCATGGCTAGCGCCCGCGCGATACCGACGCGCTGCCGTTGGCCGCCGCTCATCTCGTGCGGGTAACGGTCTGCAAAACCGACCTCCAGTCCACAGACAGTCAGCAATTCGCGGACTCTGTTATTACGCTTGACCGGATCAGGGATGATGCCGTGGACCTGCATCGGTTCGCCGATAATATCACCGATTGTCATCCGCGGATTGAGCGAGCTATAGGGGTCCTGGAAGATGATCTGGATCTTCTGACGGGCCTCGATCAACTGTTTCTGGCTAAGCTCGGTAAGATCCTGGCCGTGAAAGACGATCTTGCCGTCTGTCGGATTTTCGAGCCGGATAATACACCGACCCGTCGTCGTCTTCCCGCAACCGGATTCGCCGACCAGGCCCAGGGTCTCGCCGCGACGGATAAAGAAGCTGACCCCGTCCACCGCTTTGACTTCGGCGACGACCCGGCTGATGATGGCACCTTCAGTTACCGGGAAGTACATCCTCAGGTCCTTGACGTCGACCAGGATTTCTTCCGAGTGGGTTCCTCGGTACTGCGAGTCATCACGGACAGCGGGTTCGACGCTGGGTGTCATGAAGCCTCCGCTAAGGTCGTATCGAGTTTGTCCTTCTCCCAACAAGCGGAGAAATGACCTTCACCGACTTGTTCCAGCAACGGGAAATCAGCGTTGCAACGGTCGATCGCGTACCGACAACGAGGCCGGAACGCGCAACCGTCGTCGAGTTTCGTCAGATCCGGCGGTTGCCCCTCGACGGGATCGAGTTTCGCTTGTCGTGCCTGGTCCATTCGAGGAATTGATTTTAACAGGGCGAGCGTGTAAGGGTGTTTTGGGTCGTGATAGATATCGTTGGCGCTACCACTTTCGATAATCTTGCCCGCGTACATAACGTTGACCCGGTCTGCGTACCGCGCTACCACACCCAAGTTATGGGTGATAATTATCATGGCAACGTTGAGCTTTCGGGTTAGATCCTTCATCAACTCCAAAATTTGCGCCTGAATGGTGACATCGAGAGCCGTCGTCGGTTCGTCGGCGATTATTAACTTCGGCTCACAGGACAAGGCTATAGCAATCATCACGCGCTGGCGCATGCCACCACTAAGGTGGTGAGGGTATTGTTTCAAACGCCGATTTGGCTCCGAGATCCCAACCATTTCCAGGAGTTCAACTGCACGTCTTTGCGCCGCCTCTTGGGTAATTGCCAAATGGGTGACCAACGTCTCGGTCAGCTGCAAACCAATACTCAAAACAGGATTTAACGAGGTCATCGGTTCTTGGAAGATCATGCCGATGTCACGTCCGCGGATCTCGCGCATACTCTCCTCGTCGAGAGATAACAAATCCTTATTGTCGAACCGGATGTGCCCATCGATAATCCGTCCCGGTGGCCAAGGTATTAACCTGAGGATCGAAAGCGCGGTGACCGATTTGCCACAACCGGATTCACCAACAACGGCAACGGTCTCACCCTGCTCTACAGTATAGGACACACCGTCGACGGCCTTGACCGTACCAGCCGAGGTAAAAAATTGGGTTTTCAGGCCCTCGATCTCGAGAAGCGTCGCCACCGCCCCCCCCCTGTTAGCAGAAATAATTATTTGTTGGCAAAACGTTAGAGTTCCGTCGAGTTGTTGTCAATTGCCATCGGTCCCGGAACATCATCCGGCAAAGCGAATGCGCGGCCGATAGCTCCGCGTTTGCTTTGGCATGGTGGCAGATCACATATCAAAAGAGTTGCCAAAGTCTCTATTTACCGTTTGATGCTGCCAGTGACAGGCCACCCGTTGATCGGCCGACAAGCTCAGAGCGTCTTGCTTGGCGGCGCGCTTGCCGCAATGATACGCCACCTCTAACACAGCCCAGGAGACGCCCGTTATGCCAACTGAACGATACGAAATCGGACTCAAGTACCGCAAGGAGGTGCTCGGCGAGGAATACGTTGATACCTCGCTCGCCCAAGCGGATGATTTCAACCGGGACTTCCAGGAAATGGTGACTGAATATTGTTGGGGTGGGTCCTGGGGGCGAGGTGTCCTGAGTAAGCAGCAGCGCAGTCTTCTCAACCTCGGCATGCTTGCCGCCCTCAACCGCCAGCACGAGTTCAAGCTCCACTTCAAGGGAGCCCTCACCAACGGCGTCAGCCAAAAAGAACTGCGTGAAGTCCTGATCCAGATCGCCATCTACTGCGGTATCCCAGCCGGGATCGGGGCTTTCCGCGCCGCCCGCCAGGTTTTCGACGAGGAAGGCATTGACGTCAGCGATATGGACGCGGGTAGCCAATGAACCTTGAATGCCTCGGCTTTGTCGGCCTCGGTGAGATGGGCGGACCGATGGCCGCCAAGATCGCTGGCGGCGGGTTCGATCTCGTCGTCTATGATAAAGCCGGCAGCGCTAAACGCGCGCCAGCAGGGGCGCGGCCCGTAGAAACCTTGGCGCAGATCGCCGAGGTCACGGACAGCATTTTTCTAAGCCTCCCGGGCGGCCCCGCGGTAATCGCTGTCGCCGAGGGCCTAGCCGCCCTTCCTGAGCGGCGGGTCACGACAGTGATTGATTTGTCAACAATTGGACCCACCAAGGCCCGTGAGGCGGCAGCCCTCCTCGGTAGCACCGGTATTACTTACGTCGATGCGCCAGTCAGCGGCGGAAAAGCCGGCGCCAAGGCCGGCACCATTACCGTCATGTGGGCAGGACCAGCGGCCGAATTGGAACGGCACCGGACCGTATTGATGTCGTTCTGCAAAAATCCCTTCCACGTCGGCGAGAACGCCGGACAAGGTCAAGCGCTCAAGATCCTCAATAATTTCCTCTCCGGGACAGCCATGGCGGCGACGTCGGAGGCAATCCTCTACGGTTTGTCGCAAGGCCTTGATATGAAAACCATGCTCGACGTGATAAATGTATCGACGGGTCAGAACACCGCCAGTCGTGACAAATTTCCACAGCGCATCTTGACCGGCACTTTCGACGCCGGCTTTAAGACGGCACTGTTAGCCAAGGATAGCCGCCTATTTCTCGACAACGCTCGCGCTGCCGGCACCGCCAGCGAAGTCGCCGCCGTCATCACCGATTTATGGGAGCGCTGCGGCGGGGCCATGCCGGACAGCGATTTTACCCGCATCTACCAGTTCATCCGCGACAGTTGAGAGGATTGAACCCTCAATAGCCCTCGTCGAGCAGAGGAAACGCGCTGAGCGCATGCGGCTCGACGACGGCATCCGTCGCCTTTAGATAGCCGGCATCGAGTTTGTCGTATCCGGTCACACCGAGTAGCGCGAGCGTGATCTTGATCTCGGTTTCCAACAACTCGAGCACGCGGACGACCCCTCGAACGCCGCCCGCGGCCGCGCCGAATCCTTGCAGCCGGCCGATACCGACGACGTCGGCGCCGAGGATCATCGCCTTGACAATGTCGGTGCCGCGCATAAAGCCACCATCGACGATAATCTCGGCGCGGCCGTCGACTTCTGCGACGACCTCGGGCAGGACGTCGATCGTGCCGCGCCCGCAGTCCAACTGACGGCCGCCATGATTCGAAACGTAAATACCCTCTACCCCGTGCTCGATAGCTAATCTAGCGTCCTCCGCGGTGGCTATCCCCTTAAGGATCAGGGGAATATCGAACTTGTCCTTGATTCGTTTGACGTCGTCCCACGACAGGCGTTCCTGGAATTCTTCATGGGCGGCAGTTTGCCGCGAGGTGCTCATATGGCGTTTGAGGATATCGCGTTCGCGTCGACCGTAATGGTCGAGATCGACGGTCAGGCAAAACGCAAAATAACCGTTGGCGATAGCGCGGCGTACGTGATCGTCAACCCAGTCCGCGTCTCCACGCACGTAAAGTTGAAAGATCTTCGGGTTGTCGGCGGCCGCGGCGACGGCTTCAAGGCCTGGCTTACAGACAGAACTCAGCATATGAGCAGTGCCGAATTCGGCCGACGCCTTCGTGACCGTAACCCCACCGCCCGATTCCAGATCCTGTAACGAGCCGATCGGCGCCAGCAAGACGGGAAGGCGCAAATCCTTGCCCAACAAGCACCCGCCACAGTCGATGTTTTCGACATTGCGCAGGACACGCGGGCGGAAGGCCAGGCGATCGAGCGCATTGCGGTTTCGCTTGACCGTCGTCTCCGTATCCGATCCGCCGACGATGTAGTCCCAAACCTCCGGCGACAGGTTTCGTCGCGCCGTGATGACGATCTCCTGCAAGGTCAGGAACTCGGGCGGCGGATCGGCCATCATTAGCTTACTCGTGGTCGGGGCGGTCGAGGACGACGACTGCGTCGCGGTCGGCATAGAGGTAATCGCCTGGTAGGATAACGATACCGCCGAAGTTCAGCTCAACGTCCTGGTAGCCAATGCCTTCGTTGTGGGGCGGCATCGCCGTCGCTCCGATCGCTTTGACGCCGAAATCCAGCCCGGAGAACTCGTGACTGTCGCGGATACAGCCGTTAAAGACCAGTCCTTCCCATCCGTGCCCACAGGCCTTAGCCGCAATGTTGCCGCCGCATAGCGCACGGCGGCGCGACCCGCGACCATCGACCACCAGAACCTTTCCCGCGCCGCCGTGGCCGTCCTGTTCGAGGATATTCCGCAGCTCCTTGTTATCCTCGTGCGTGGCAAAGGTGACGACCTCGCCGTGAAAATGATCGCGCCCGGCATAATCGTTGAAGGCCAGTTCGCAAACGCGCGCGTCGTCGCGATGATCGTCGCAGATATCGGCTGTACGAATAATTTCGGCGTCCCGAGCCATGGTTCGGTCTCCCTATGCTTAAGTGGCGCGTCAACCTTAAGAGTTCTTCTTGCCACAGGCAATTTGCGGCTAGAGTACCATCAGACCCATAACACGTAAGGAGACTCCCGTGACCCGTTTTGCCATTCTCGTCACCATCACGCTGAAGCCCGGCATGGCCGAGGAATTCAAGCCGCACATCCTCGCTAATGCCGAGGCCGCCGTCCGCAACGAGGCGGACTGCCACCAATTCAATGTTCTCCAGTCGGAAAACGATCCCGACACCTTTTTCTTGTACGAAGTCTACACGGATAGCGCTGCGCTTGCCGTCCATCGCGAAACGCCGCATTACAAAAAGTGTCGCGCTGACATCGGAGACATGGTCGCGAAACGGAATATCCAGCCGGTTATCATGCTGAACCCCTGAGACGTCGCGGAACGTTGATCACCAGAGCCTTTTCCTTGACGCCAACGACGAGTAACACACAGTTCAACATGATGATGGCGGTAGTCGCGATCCAGGCCGGGCTATTACTACCCACGCCCTCCACAATGGCGCCAAACAATGGCGTTCGAGCAGCGGACCCGGAATGATCTTAGCTTAGTACGCCGTATTTCTTTGCTTGGCTGCGTTAATAGGGAACGATATGAGTCGCCGGCGGTTAGTTCCCTCGATGCCTTTGACTAATCTCGCTAAACCACGGAGGCGTGCCAGATGGCATATGAAAACATCCTCGTCGAAAAAAATGACACCGTCGCTGTAATCACCCTAAACCGACCGCAAGCACTCAATGCCCTATGCACCCCGCTTACGGAGGAGTTGGTTCAGGCACTCGACGAAATCGAAGCCGACGACGAGATCGGTTGCATCGTTTTGACTGGATCCGATAAGGCCTTCGCCGCCGGCGCCGACATAAAGGAAATGCGATCAAAATCCCACATGGATGCCTACCTTGGCGACTTCATCTCGAAAAGCTGGGAGCGAATCACAACCTGTCGCAAGCCGGTGATTGCTGCTGTCGCGGGCTATGCTCTTGGTGGTGGCTGCGAGATGGCGATGATGTGCGATTTTATCATCGCCGCCGATACAGCGAAGTTCGGTCAGCCTGAGATCACGCTCGGTGTTTTGCCCGGTGCCGGTGGCACGCAGCGATTGACCCGTCTGGTTGGAAAATCGAAGGCGATGGATATGTGCCTGACTGGGCGCACGATGGACGCCGAAGAGGCTGAACGCGCCGGCCTTGTTTCACGGGTTGTTCCCGCCAAAAATCTTCTCGACGAGACGATGAAAACGGCGACAGCCATCGCCGGCATGTCGAGGCCATCGACATATATGGTCAAAGAGGCCGTCAATCGGGCCTATGAAACGACCCTCAGCGAGGGCATTCGGTTCGAACGCCGACTGTTCTATTCCACGTTCGCGACCGAGGACCAGAAGGAGGGCATGGCCGCGTTTTCCGAGAAACGCAAACCGAAATGGAAGAACCGCTAACGGCCGGTATTCGAGGCGTTGTCATCGCAGAATTTCACCAACAGCTCATAACTCTTCTGATCCACCGAACTGTGGATGGATTGAGTGTCTTTGAAACCGGGCGTGTTTCAACTGACGCAGAAGTAATTATTCGTAGGGATCGGCCGCGTCCCTTAGCCCGTCGCCAAGGAAGTTGAAAGCGAGCACGACAATCACCACCGGCAGCATCGGCAGCATCAGCCAGGGATACAACGCGACGGCCTCAATGTTCTGGGCCTCGGCCAGGAGAACCCCCCAACTCGTCACCGGCGGCCGTAGTCCAAGCCCCAGGAAGCTCAACGCCGTTTCACCGAGGATCATCGACGGAATTGAAAGGCTCGCCGATGCGATTAGATGGCTCATGAAGTTGGGAAGCAGATGTGCACCGATGATCCGGCTTGGCTTTGCCCCCATTAATCGGGCCGCAGTGACGTAATCCTCTTCACGCAGCGATAACAGCTTCGAGCGGACGGCGCGGGCCAGCCCCGGCCAGTCGAGCAATCCCAGAATGACGGTGATTCCTAGATAAACGTATAGCGGGCTCCATGTCACCGGCAGTGCGGCCGACAATGCCATCCACAGCGGCAACTCAGGCAAAGAACGCAGGATCTCGATGACCCGCTGCACGGTTTTGTCGACCCATCCACCAAAATAGCCGGCAGCACCACCTATCGAAATCCCGAGCAGGAAGCTGATGGTAATGCCGATCAATCCCACGGTTAGCGATATGCGCCCGCCGTACATCAGCCGCGACGCCATGTCGCGGCCCAAACGATCGGTGCCGAGAAGGAACAGCGTACCGCCATCTGGCGCGCATACGACATGGAAGCTGCCTGGGATCAAGCCCCAGAACTTGTAGCCGTCGCTCAAACAGAAGAAGCGGATCGGCTGTGGCGTCGTTTCATCCTCGCTGTATTCGCGTTTCAACGTGTCCAGGTTGAGCTTGAACTTGAGCGGGTAGACGAACGGCCCGCGGAACACGCCGTCATGGATCATATGCACCGACTGCGGTGGTGCGAAGATGAAGTCCGTGTTGCGGGTATGCAGGTTGTAGGGCGTCAGAATCTCGACAATGATTATACTCAGATAGCTGACCAATAGAATGATGCCGGCCGTGACCGCAATCTTGTGGCGCTTGAATTTCCACCACATCATCAGCCAGCGGGACGCCATGAAGACCCGCTCCTGCTCAGGCGTCAGCGCCTCGATAGTATAGGGGTCGAACGGCGCGTCGGATACGTAATGCACCATTCTCTCGCTCATCACCTGACGCCCCCCTCAAGCCGGATACGAGGGTCGAGCACTGCCAACAGCAGGTCCGAGATGAACATCCCGATCACCGTCAGCATGGCCAGGAACATCAGGAACGAACCCGCGAGGTACATGTCCTGGCTTTGCAGGGCGGATAGCAACATCGGCCCGGTGGTCGGCAGCGACATCACTGCTGAGACGATTACCGAACCCGACACCACCTGCGGCAATAGGCTGCCGATATCGGCGATGAATGGGTTTAAAGACATACGCAGAGGATATTTGACCAGCAGCCTAATCTCGGAGAGACCCTTGGCGCGCCCGGTCACTACATACTGCTTCTGCATCTCGTCGAGAAGGTTAGCGCGCAGACGCCGGATCATCCCGGCCGTACCCGACGTGCCGATGACGACGACGGGAACCCAAAGATGTTCGAGCACCGATATTGCCTTGGCCCACGTCCATGGCTGGTTGATGAATTCGGGCTCCATCAGACCGCCGATTGAGGTGCCGAACGCCAGGTTGGCGAGATAAAGCAGGACCAATGCGAGCAGGAAGTTCGGCGTCGCTAACCCTATCAAACCGAGAAAGGTAAGGCCATGATCTCCCCAACTATATTGGTGGGTCGCGGAATAGACGCCGATGGGAAAGGCGACGAGATAGATGAAGAGGACGGTTGCGAAATTCAACATCATCGAGAGATAGAGCCGATCGCCGACAACCTCCGTGACCGGAAGGTTGTATTCGAACGAGTAGCCAAAGTCTCCCTGCACCAAGCCGAAGACCCAGACGAAATACTGCTGATACATGGGTAAGTCGAGGCCGTACTGAAGGCGAAGGAACTCGATCTTCTCCGGGGCGACAATCTCACCTTGACTCTCCAGCTCAGCGATATAGGTCGTCAAATAATCGCCAGGAGGAAGCTGGATTACGATGAACACGAGGGCACTGATT
>PTLJ01000040.1 GCA_002938045.1 Alphaproteobacteria bacterium MarineAlpha3_Bin4 | reverse complement strand
TTCATACACCAAAAAAAATGTGAGAAGTGTGATTTGCGTGATGCCAACTTGAGTTGGGCCGACTTGAGTAACGCCAACCTGCGTAACGCCGAATTGCGTGGGGCCAAGTTGAGTGAGACCAACTTGAGTGATGCCAACTTGAGTTGGGCCGACTTGAGTAACGCCAACCTGCGTAACGCCGAATTGCGTGGAGCCAAGTTGAATGAGACCAACTTGAGTGAGGCCAACTTGAATGAAGCTAACTTGAGTGAGGTCGATTTTCGCGGTGCCAACTTGAGTAAGGCCAACTTGAGCAAGGCCGGCTTGCGTAGGGCTAACTTAAGTAAGGCCTACTTGAGTTGGGCTAACTTGAGTAAGGCGGACTTGAGTGGGGCTAACTTGTATGGTGCCTACTTGGGTAAGGCCGATTTGCGCGGTGCTAACTTGAGTTGGTGTTACTTGGGTAACGCCAACTTGAGTAACGCCGACTTGCGTGGGGCCAACTTGAATGAGGCTAACTTGAGTGAGGCCGACTTGAGTGGGACTAACTTGAATGGGGCCAACTTGAGTAAGGCTGACTTGAGTTTGGCCGACTTGAGTAACGCCGACTTGCGTGGGGCCAACTTGAGTGAGGCCGACTTGCGTGGGGCCAACTTGAATAAAGCCGATTTGCGTGGGGCCAATTTGAATGAGGCCGACTTGATTGGAGCCATCTTAAGTGAGGCCACCCTCTGCAAAACTAAGATGCCATGGGGAGAAGCAAACTCTGGCTGCAAATAGCTAAACGCGCCCAGAAAAATGCTCAATTTCCTGATAAAGGCTCTGCACACTCTCTGCACGGCGCGTTCCAGATCAAAGTCTAACAAACCGCCTTATGTTTTGTTTTCGCGGCTATCCGAACCTAAGAAAGCCACTTCGAAAGGACTGCACCCTCAAAATTCCGTTAAAATGTCCGGCCCCTAAGAAGCAAAAAAGTTTCTCACGGCAAGTCAACTTCCGGTGATGCTGGTCCGATGTGTTTGATACCGCTAGATCAGGCTTGCGAATTACTGCCTTGCACCATATATAAAAAAACAATCCGCTTACGTTTTATTTATCGGAGATTACCGGATGGCCCGTGTTACCGTCGAAGACTGCGTCACTGAAGTTCCCAACCGGTTCGAGTTGGTCATGTTTGCCTCTCAGCGTGCCCGAAACATCTCCGCCGGCGCATCACTGACTGTCGATCGTGATAACGACAAGAACCCGGTGATTGCACTCCGCGAAATCGCCGACAAGACGGTCGAACTCAACGGACTGGAAGAGTCATTGATCAAAGGGCTTCAGCGGAACGTCGAAATGGATGAGCCCGAAGAAGACGAAGTTGATCTCATCGCAATTCAGCAGGATCTGAGCGAACACACCAGTGGCAACGAGACCCCAATAGTCCACCTCGACGGATCGCTGGACAGAGACGGTGGCGTTACCGCCATGGACAGGGCTGGAGAAATCCTGCCAGCCGATGCCTTGGAAGCAGACGACGACAGGACGACAGCCGACAAGGACTGAGCATGAACCGGCGCTACCGGAGAAAGCTAACGGAACGCCGGCACTCAGATCCTGTCGTCTATGTTAATATTGGCTTGGTGAAACCCGAACCCGGGACCAAGCGATGATTCGTCAATTTGAACTCGTCGAACGTGTCAAGGCATATGATCCGAGTGCCGATGAGGACGCTCTTAACCACGCCTACGTGTTCGCCATGAAAGCCCATGGCTCGCAAACACGTGCGTCGGGTGACCCGTATTTCTCGCATCCGCTGGAAGTAGCTGGCATCTTGACCCGCTACAAGGTCGATAGCGCCTCGATCATCACCGCGCTGTTGCATGACACGATTGAGGACACTGATACCGATCTCCATGAAATCCGCGATCGTTTTGGTGGTGAGATCGCCCGCCTCGTCGACGGTGTCACCAAGTTGACGCGTATCGAATTCCAATCGGATCAGGCCAAGCAAGCGGAAAATTTCCGTAAGTTCGTTCTCGCCATGTCTGAGGACATCCGCGTTTTGTTGGTCAAGCTGGCCGACCGCCTGCACAACATGCGAACGCTCAAATATATCAAGAATCAGGGTAAGCGCCGCTGTATCGCCATGGAGACGATGGACATCTACGCGCCGCTGGCCGAACGCATCGGCATGCAGGAGATGAAGTCTATGCTGGAGGACCTGGCGTTCGGCGAACTCAATCCAGACGCCCGCAAATCGATCATCAAGCGCCTTGATTTCCTCCGCGATCAAGGCGAAGGACTAATCCAACGGGTGATCGTCGAACTGACCCGCGTGCTGGCCGAAAACGGAATTACGGCCAAAGTTTCCGGGCGTGAGAAAACGCCGTATTCGATCTGGCGTAAGATGCAGCACAATAACGTTGGATTTGAGCAACTGTCGGACATAATGGCGTTTAGGGTCGTGGTCGATACTGTCGAGGATTGTTACCAAACCCTCGGCGTCGCTCACAACGCCTATCCGGTCGTCCCGGGCCGCTTCAGGGATTACATCTCGACGCCGAAGCCGAACGGCTATCAGTCCATTCACACTGGTGTATTCGGACCAGAGCAGCAACGCATCGAATTGCAGATTCGGACAACCGAAATGCACGATATCGCGGAGCATGGTGTCGCCGCCCATTGGAGCTATAAGCAAGGCAGTGAAGATGACGATCACCCGCAATACCGTTGGCTGCGCGAGCTTCTCGATATTCTGGAACACGCAGCGGGACCGGAGGAATTCCTCGAACATACAAAGCTCGAAATGTTCCAGGACCAGGTATTTTGCTTCACGCCAAGGGGCGATCTGGTCGACTTGCCGCGTGGCGCTACACCTGTCGATTTTGCTTACAAGGTCCATTCCGAGGTTGGAGACCGGTGCGTCGGCGCCAAGATTAATGGCCGCATGATGCCGCTGAGAAGCGAACTTCGGAACGGCGATCAGGTCGAGATCATGACCTCCAAGGAGCAGACGCCTTCACCAACTTGGGAGCGGTTCGTCGTTACTGGCAAGGCGCGGGCTAAAATTCGGCGATTTATTCGCCTACAGGAGCGCAATCAATATGAACAGCTCGGCCGGTCAATTTTGCAGCGGGCGTTCCGAGACGATGGCTACGAATTTTCCGACAAGGCGATCAAGGGCGTCCTGAAGGTGTTCAGCCAGCCCAGCGTCGAGGACCTCTGCGCCCAGATTGGCGCTGGCCATTTCACCGGCATAGAAATTGTTGAGGCGGTGTATCCCGGCGTGTGCAAAAAGCGGGAGGACGAGAACGTCATTCCGCTTGCGCGGGCAAGAAATTGCCAGGCCAAGGTGCAGCCGGGCGAGCCGAGCGACGGCATTCCCATCAAGTCTCTGATCCCGGGGATGGCGATGCATTTCGCTGGTTGTTGTCATCCGCTGCCTGGCGATCGCATCGTCGGTATCGTCACTACTGGTAAGGGGGTCACCATCCACACTATCGATTGTGACACCCTGGAGACTTATAGCGACACGCCGGAACGCTGGCTTGACGTCTCGTGGGATACATACGAACAAGCAGCCGAGATCCATGTCGGGCGTATCCATCTGACGGTGCTCAACGTACCCGGAAGCCTCGGCGATTTGTCTACCGTGATCGCCAAGAATGAGGGCAACATTTCCAACCTCAAGATCACAAACCGATCATCGGATTTTTTCGATATGCTGATTGATATTGAGGTCCGCGACGTCAATCACCTGACCGACGTCATCGCTGCATTGCGGGCTAATCCCGCCATTAACTCCGTCGATCGCGCCCGCGGGTAGCCAGCGACCGTTTCAGATCCCCAATACTCGGCAACCGCGTATAGTAACCAGATGTTCAACAGGCGACAGAAACCGGCACTCAGCGCAAAGCTACTGGGGTTGGTATGGCCTACAATGGGCTGGCGGCGAACGATCACCTACATGATCAACCGAATTGCCCGGCTGCCGGGTACGCCGTATTCAATCGCTGGCGGTTTCGCATGTGGCGTCGCCATATCATTCACGCCGTTCGTCGGACTCCATTTTATCTTGGGCGGAATTCTGGCATGGTTTATTCGTGCCAATATCATCGCGTCAGCCCTTGGAACGGCCGTCGGCAATCCGTGGACGTTTCCGTTCATATGGGTGTGGTTGTACGAAGTCGGTCATTGGATGGGGTTCGGCGCCGATGTGGATAAAGTTCATGAGTTTGAATTCAGCCACGTTTTTGCCACCATACTCAAGGCCTCACTCGACGGGGATATTGACCAACTGTTGGCAGCTGGAGCGCCGGTATTCTTGCCGATGTTTGTCGCCAGCATCCCAACGAGCATTATCGTCTGGTTCGCTTTTTATTTACCGTTAAACTCGGTCCTTACGCGGCACAAGAAGCAAAGCAGCCGACGGCCAAAAACAACGCTGTAAGCGACGATAAATACAGGAGATAATATTATACAGGAGACGATATTATGAGGGGTCCTTTACGCCTGGGCGTCAACATTGACCACGTTGCCACCATCCGCAATGCTCGTGGGGGTCTTCACCCGGACCCCTTACGCGCCGCAAAGCTGGCCGAATCCGCCGGGGCCGATGGCATCACCGCGCATCTCCGTGAAGACCGGCGTCATATTTCCGACGATGACATCATGCGCTTGACTAACGAACTCGCAGTGCCGCTCAACCTGGAAATGGCGCCAACCGATGAAATGTTGGATATCGCCTTGCGCCATAAGCCGCACGCGGCGTGCATCGTACCCGAAAAGCGCAAGGAAGTAACGACCGAAGGCGGATTAGATGTCGTCGCCGGTTACCCACATTTGGAGCCTTACGTCAGGGCGCTCGGCGAAGCGGGATCGCTGGTTTCCTTGTTTATCGATCCCGATCGGGAACAGGTTTGCGCCGCCGCCCAGATCGGTGTACCAGTTATCGAAATCCATACTGGCGCCTTTTGCGACTCCCACCAATTCGAGCGTGAACGTGAGCTCCAGCGGATCGTCGATGCAGCGGCATTGGCGGATGAGCTCGGCCTCGAATGCCATGCCGGCCACGGTCTGACGTTCGATACGGTAACCCCGGTCGCGAAGATTTCTTCGATCGTCGAACTGAATATCGGACACTTCCTCATCGGCGAGGCAATTTTTGGCGGACTCGAAAGTAGCATCAAACGCATCCGGGTATTGATGGATCAGGCACGTTCGGAACTAGAAGGCGCACGCTCGGCCTGACGGCCAGCAGTCAACGGCGGCTATTTTTATGATCATTGGCATTGGTATCGACCTCTGCGACATCCGCCGTATCGAGAAGTCGCTGGACCGTTTCGGCGACCACTTCACGTATCGGCTATTTACTAAAGACGAGCGGACCAAGGCCGAACGGCGGGCTCATCCAGCCAGATTGTACGCTCAAGGATTCGCAGCCAAGGAAGCCTGCGCCAAGGCCCTTGGCACCGGAATGAGCCAAGGCGTTTTCTGGCGCAATATGGTGGTTGCTAATCATCCCTCGGGACAGCCCTACATGGTCCTCAGCGGCGGCGCTAAGCACCGATTGGAGGCATTGACGCCGCTGGGTATGGTTGTCCGTGTAAATGTCTCCCAGAGTGACGAATATCCCTTTGCTAACGCGATGGTCATCATCTCGGCGGTGGCGGCTCAACCTCAATGAGTGTAAGCGCCTTGACAGTTTGGGCCAAGGCTGCCTTGATCTGCCGTCGCCTGCGACCGCAACCGTAAGCATGACAAATTCCTGCTTAATTTCAGTATATTAAGAAGAAGATTTAATGGCCCAGAAGAAACCGGATGGCGTCAAGGACACGGTCAAGACGGTCTTCTACGCGATCTTGATCGCGATTCTTGTCCGAACCGTTGGTTATGAGCCGTTCAACATTCCCTCCGGCTCGATGATCCCGACCCTGTTGATTGGGGATTACCTATTCGTCTCCAAGTTTTCTTACGGATACAGCCGCTATTCGCTGCCGTTCGGCTTGCCGCTGATCCCGGGCCGGATCCTATTCTCCGAGCCTGAGCGCGGCGACGTCGTCGTGTTTAAGCTGCCGAGCGACAACAGCAGCGACTACATTAAGCGTATTGTCGGATTGCCCGGTGACACCATTCAAGTTGTCGGCGGCGTCCTTCAAATCAATGATAAAGCAGTAAAACGCGAACATATCGAGGATTACCGGTTACGTAAAAGTACCGGCAACTTCGTGAGCCTGACGCGTTACATCGAAACCCTGCCCAACGGAAAGAGCCATCCTATCCTCGAGACCGACGGCGACAACGGTTTTCTCGACGACTGGCCGCGGCCGCTCGGATACGCTAAATACCACGTGCCCGCGGGACACTATTTCGCCATGGGCGACAATCGCGACAACTCCTCGGATAGTCGGATTTTCAGTACCATTCCGATGCAGAACCTTGTCGGCCGCGCCGAATTCCTGTTTCTTTCCGTAGATGGGGCGATCTGGAAGTTTTGGCAATGGCCCCAGTCTCTTCGTTTCGAGCGCATGTTCACGGAGATTGAATGACCGGCGACGGACCGCGCTCTGAACAACCGCGTACGATCGCTCGGCTGGCCGTCCTCGAAACCCGCCTTGGCCACCGATTCGCCGATCCCGCGCACCTGCAGACTGCCTTGACCCATGCCAGCATCACACCAGACCGGGCTCGCTCCAACGAGCGTCTTGAGTTTCTAGGCGATCGCGTTCTCGGCTTGGTCGTCGCCGATATGCTGTTCAAGCAGTTTCCTGATGAGGAGGAGGGCGATCTTGGATACCGCTACACCGCATTGGTTAGGCGCGAAAGCCTGGCTCGAGTCGCTGTCGAGATCGGATTGTCTGACTACATTTCGATGTCGGACGGTGAACGCGAGGCTGGCGGAGCCGAGAAGGAGGGTTTGTTAGCCAACGCTTGCGAAGCTGTGATCGGCGCGCTTTATCTCGATAACGGCCTGGACGGAGCGGCACACTTCATCACCGAAAATTGGCGGGCGTTGATGAACAAAGACGCTACGCCTCCGAAAGACCCAAAGACCAAACTACAGGAGTGGACGCAAGCGGATGGTAAAGACCTTCCTCAATACGAGGTCAACGACCGCATTGGCCCGCACCACGCACCGGTGTTCACGGTCACGGTGTCTGTTGAAGGTCTGAAACCCGAAGCTGCGAGCGGTGCCTCAAAACGGTCGGCAGAGCAGGCTGCAGCCCAAGCCTTGCTGTCACGTGTGAAGAAAAGTAGCGATGATTGAGGCCGAGACACGAGCCGGGTTCGTCGCAATCGTCGGCGCACCTAATGTCGGCAAATCGACACTCCTCAACCGGTTAGTCGGGGCCAAGGTCTCGATCGTGTCACCCAAGGTCCAGACCACTCGCAGCCGTATTTTAGGAATCTGTATCGTAGGCGCGGTGCAGATCGTTTTCATTGACACCCCCGGCATCTTCACGCCGCGTCGGCGATTAGACCGGGCAATGGTCGCCGCAGCCTGGAACGGCGCCCGGGACGCTGACGAGGTTCTGTTGCTCGTCGACGCTGAGCGCGGGCTTGACCGCGATACTGAGGCCATCATTACCCGCCTGAAGACCTCGGAACGTCCGGTGAAACTGGTCCTCAATAAGGTCGATCTTGTCAACAAGCCTGGTCTTTTGGCCCTGGCCGAGGACCTCAACGAGACCGGCATCTTTACCGAGATCTTCATGATATCAGCCAAGACGGGCGACGGCTTCGGAGACTTGATGTCGAATCTGGAGGACCGTATGCCGAAAGGACCGTGGTTATTCCCCGAGGATCAGATCTCCGACCTGCCGGGACGCTTGTTGGCGGCCGAGATCACGCGCGAGAAGCTATACCTCCAATTGCATCAGGAACTCCCCTATGCCGCTGCCGTCGAGACCGAGGGTTGGAAACTGAAGGAAGACGGCAGTATCAAGATCGACCAGATCATCTATATCGAGCGCAAGAGCCAGAAGGCAATCGTCCTTGGCCGCGGTGGCAAGAGAATCAAAGCCATCGGCGAAGCGGCGCGGAAGGAACTCGAAGACCTGCTCAAAACCAGGATCCATCTGTTCCTGTTTGTCAAAGTCCGCGAGCGATGGGGCGACGATCCGGACCGCTACCGGGACCTCGGCCTCGAGTTCAACGCCTGAACGCCGCCTGATCCCGTCAGCGTGTCAACCGTCCAGCCCGAACCGACGGTCGGCGTTCATATTCAGGTCGGAGCTATCAACATTAGCATGGTCGCTCAGCACGTGAGATGCAACGCTGCCACAATCCGATGTCCTGGACTAGCCTGAAGCTCGTTGAAGGTGGCAACGGCGACGCGTGTTGGCGCTGCCAGGATTCCGATGCCGAGGTCGCGGGCGAAAGCGCGTGTTTCTTCTTCGACCTTCATGTTGCCATGAAATCCGGTTCCGACGACAATCGTATCGGGAGCATCTTTCCAGACCGTTGCGAGATCATCGACGAATAGGCGATGGCCCTCCTTCCGCCACCAGGCCCCCTCGATCCGGTCTGGGTGGATGATAAGATCGCGCGTATGGAAGTCGCCGTCGACGACAATACGCCCAAAATCGTAGAGCGATATCCTCATGTGATGGCTCCAACAATAATAGGCTGCGGTAAAATATGCGGCTAGAAACCTCCCGCATAATGCGAATTTTAACCGGGTAAAATGATACAATATGAAATAATATGACAGTTCTAAATTGTCGGATCAAAAGGCGGGGATGGTGGAAGAGAAAAAAAACGAAGGAGATCAAGAGCGCCCTCCGCAGCTTAGCAAGATGACGTCGTGTTGGTTGGACGGCCTCATTGGCAAAATTACCGAGATTGTGCCCGCCGACCTGCCAAAGATAGAACTGCTTGAACTGACGCCCATGGACCGGCGTTCAACCGATCCAGACGCCGCCAGAATTAGCGGCGAAAGTGGTGAAGCCTTGGTCGCGCGAGCGACAGGCGGGAACTTGGCCTCGGCGGAAGTCCTGGTCGAGTTGTCGGCGGTGCACCGATTCATGCGAGGCGAAATGCGAGAGGCCGAAGCCTATCGCGATGTCGGCCTCGACACCAACGCCTTCGACGACCTGACCGTGCTCAACTCGGACGGTAAGCCAGTCGAGGTCGAGTCGCATCCGATGGGAATGACGTCGCTAGACGCCAGCGAGAGGCTGATACGGGAACACTTCGCACAGGCCCTCGACCGGACATCCGAGGCCCTTGAGGCACGCCTGTCGGAGCCCATCGCCTCGTCGGAGAACAAACCCGAGGAGACGCTCAAACCCGTCACCCTCGAACCGATCATCCTTACGCGCGGCGAGGAGATCAAGAAGGAGTACTACGAAAATGCCCTAAAAAGGACCCTCGAGCGCCTGTACCAGTCGATACCGCCGGATCGAGCCCCCTAACTAACTCGCGCGACACCTCTGAGCAAATGGTCGAGGATTACCTGGGAATCACAATTGAACAGAGTATTAGGAGCCTGACCTCCTACAGCGGATTTACCGTGTATTAAACAAATTTCGCTAAGCTTGATTTTGTCTGTACTGCGTACGTCGGCATAGAAACGTGGGGAAAATCATGGCAATTATATTCAGCGT
>PTLJ01000004.1 GCA_002938045.1 Alphaproteobacteria bacterium MarineAlpha3_Bin4 | reverse complement strand
CGATCTGTTGCCCGCTGATTCCGTCACGTCAATGCAGGGCGGCTGGGAGTTGTGGCTCGACGGCGGCCATAACCCGGGCGCCAGCGCCATCATCGCCGAGCAAGCCAGGGCGTGGGCCGTCGATGACGGCGAAAAGCCCCTTTATCTGATTGTCGGTATGCTCAACTCAAAGGACGTGGGCGAGTTTTTCGCGCCGCTCGCCAGAGTAGCCCGATCGGTCTGGGCCGTCGCCATCCCGGGCGAGGAAAACTCCTTGAGTGCCGAGGAGTCCGCCGCAGCTGCCCGCGCCGCAGGCCTAAAGGCGGAGCCGGCCACTAGCGTCACCGAGGCCATCAAAGCGATCGCTGAAGAGAGCCCGTCCTTGGGCCGGGTGATGATTTGCGGCTCGCTCTACTTAGCCGGCTGGGTGCTTCGGGAAAACAGCTAGCCGGTCATCGTCCTGTCCCCTACCATATCGCGCTGATGTTCAGCGAAAGAAGGGGTCACCTATTCGTGATCGGTCGATACATCGAAGACTGCCACGCAGCCTTTGCCGAGGATTCGATCCACAAGGCCAGGCGCCGCGCAGATTGACGGTCTTCTTAGAAAAGCTACCCTATATCGGTGGCAAAGGGAGGCACCAATGATCGTTGAGCAAATTTGGACGGCTAACGCCTACCGCAACTTTAACTATCTGGTCGCGTGCCCAGAAATCGGCGATGCCTTGGCCATCGACCCGCTGGACCACCAAAAGTGCTTGGCACGTGCGCGTGACCGGGGCTGGACCATCACTCAAATTCTAAATACCCACGAGCACGGCGATCACACCGGCGGCAACCAAGCGATGATCAAGGCCACCGGTGCAAAATTGTTGGCCCACAAGAACGCGCGCGACCGCATCCCCGGTGTCAACGTTGGCTTAGAAGCCGGCAATATCATCCATATCGGCAGGTCGGTCGAGCTAGAGTGTTTGGATACGCCGGGCCATACCATGAGCCACGTCTGCCTATTGTCGCGGACAGACCGGCCAGCGCTTTTCTGTGGTGACACGCTGTTCAACGCCGGCGCTGGAAACTGCCACAACGGTGGCCATCCCAACGACCTCTACCACACCTTCGTCACCCAGCTAGCCAAGCTGCCGGATGACGCCCTGGTCTATCCGGGCCACGATTACATCGCCAACAACCTGCGGTTTACTCTCGACCGCGAGCCAGATAACGCCCGTGCCCAGTCGCTGCTCGACGAGGTCGAGGACCAGGACACGGACGACGCCATGGTCTCGACAATCGCGTTGGAAAAGGAGATCAACACCTTCTTCCGGCTGCATAGCCCAACGGTGATAAAGTGGCTGCGCGACGCCTTTCCCGACCTGCCGGACAACCCCGACGCCAAGACAGTGTTCCTAAAACTGCGCGAGTTACGTAACAGCTGGTAGCGCCGACAGTCAAACGCAATCCGCGATTGAGTGGCGCGGTTCACGCACTGGGACCAATAGATGCCGGCTAGATGTTTTCGTTAACCCAATCGACCAGCTGCGTCGTGGCGACGGCGCCAATTTTGGTTGCCGCCACTTCGCCGTTTTTGAACAGCATCAGGGTCGGGATACTACGCACCCCGTATTTGCTTGGCGTCATCGGATTGTCGTCAATGTTGACCTTAGCGATGGTGACCTGACCTTCCATTTTAGTGGCGAGCTCTTCGAGCGCCGGGGCGATCTGCTTACAGGGGCCGCACCATTCAGCCCAGAAATCGACAAGCACGGGGCCATCGGCGCTGAGAACGACGGCGTCAAACGAATCGTCGGTAACTTGCTTGGGCATATTTATCGTCCTATCAGGTCTTTGGCGCCAACGAACGGCTCCATGAAGGCGAAGGGGAAGTTGGTTGCTGGAAACGAATCTAGGGACTCTAAGGGGGGGGCGTCAAGGCGACGCTGCATCCAAAATTGCATCGCTCAGGGTCATCACCTGCGGCCCGTCGGTCCACAGCAGAACGGTTTTGACGCGATGCTTCGGGTAGATGCATCTGAGAACGTCGCGATAGGCTGCCATCTGCCTGAGATAGACCGGCGCAACTTCCTGTTCCGTCTGCGGAGGAGGCCGGTTGGTTTTGTAGTCGATCACCGTCAGCTGATCGTCGCCGATGACAAGCCGGTCAACCTGACCGGCTACGACCTGCGCCTTGCTGCCCTCGCCCACGACGCCGGTGATTGGAACCTCGACCAAGCTGTCGGGCCCGAACAGTGGTGCCATAGCCGGATCGTCGAGCACGCATGCGATTTCTCGGGCGATCATTTCCTGCTGCTCAACACCCAGGCCGTGGGCCGCGAGCGCCAGGAAACGGCGCGCCACCGCATCGCGTGCCGCCGGCTCGAGCCCGGGCAGCGTCTGCAGCAGGGAGTGAATTAGCTGCCCGCGCTTGAACCGTGCGTTGCCGTCGTCACCCAACGGCGAGAACACTGGCGGCTCGTCCGTGTCGGGTTGTGACGGCGCTAGCGGTTGCGGCTGTGCCGTTTCTTCAGTCGCCGGAGAAAGCGCCCAAGTCGGCAGTGACGCACGCATCCCCTCAAGTGGCAATCCGTTGGTTGCCCCGTCCGGCGGTGCCGTCTGCGGTGTCTCCAGCCGCCTGCCGATCTCGCCGTTTTCGATTTCGACCTCGCGCCAGCGGTCGTCGACAGCGGCCTCGATCATCTCGTACCATGAACTCTCCGTTGACGCCCGCTCGCTCTTCCAACCGGCGATATAAAGGCGGTCTCGCGCGCGCGTCATGGCGACGTAGAGCAGACGTCGGTATTCGCGCTCGATTTCCCGATGGGTAGCCTCGCGTAGCGCCCTCGAAACAGCCTCCTCGTTGTCGCGGAACGCCTGCCACAGCACGAAGCCGGGAACGCCATCATGGCTCTGTTGCCAAAGAATCTTGGGATCGCGCTGGCGACGCGGCGGTGAGCAGGTGTCAGCGATGAAGACGATGTTAGCCTGCAGACCTTTAGCGCCGTGCACGGTCATTACCCGGACCTCGCCGTGGCCGTGCTCCAGATCACGCTTGACCTCGGTCTCGCCGACCTCGATCCAGTGCAGGAACCCTTCCATCGACGGCGCATGCTGGCGCTCGAATTGCAGCGCCAGGGTGAGGAACTCCTCAACAGGCTCGCGCGCTTCGGTGCCGAGATGAGCGAGCAGACTGCGTTCACCGCCGTCAGCGCCGAGGACGCTAGCGTAGAACTCATAGGGCGGCTGGTAGTCGGCCGCGCCGAGCAGACGCGAAAGGATGGCGGCAGCCGTGGTGAAATCAGGGCGCTCGGCGGCACGGGCGCGGAGCGCGTTCCACAGCGTGCCGTCGCGGCAGTGGGCGAGTGCGAACAAGGCGTCCTCGTCCATCTCGATGAACGGCCCCTTGAGTACAGTTGCTGTGTTGAGGTCATCGTCGGGCAACAATGTGAAACGGCCGAGCGCGATCAGGTCCATAACCGCCAGGTGTTCAGTCAGTACCATGCGGTCGCGTCCGGCCACCGGCACATTATTGAGCTTGAGCGCACGCACCATCTCCTCAGCAAAGGCGCTGCGGGTGCGGATCAGGATCATGATGTCGTCGGGACGAATCGGCCGGCCAGCGGACTCCAATAAGTCTCCGTTGTCGATCCAGCTGCGAATCCGTGTTGCGATTTGCGACGCTAACCGCGCTGGCGGGCTCGCTGCCGAGACATGATCGAGGGGTGCATCCCAGGGATCTTGTTCTGCGGTCGCTTCTGAGCTAACCAGCGGCCATAGCTCGACCAGCCCGCCCTGGCCCTCGCGCGTCCAGCCATGGCGGATGGCCCGATTGCGCCAACTAAGACCATCAGCGGCGTCCTGTTGCGCGAAAACGGCGTCGACAACCTTGAGGATGGCAGCCGCCGAGCGCCGGGAAAGGCCAATCTCGACCGAACGCCAGTCGAGTCCGGCGGCCTTAACCCGATCGCCAAAGCGTTCCTCCATGATCCTGAAGCAGGCCGGGTCGGCGCCCTGGAAACTGTAGATTGATTGTTTTTCGTCACCGACGGCGAACACTGTACGTCGCACCTTACCGAGCCCTTCGCCGGCAAAGAAATCGTCGGTCAGGGCCTCGATCACGTCCCACTGGTCGGGGCTGGTGTCCTGTGCCTCGTCGACCAGAATGTGGTCGAGGCCGCCATCGAGCTTGTAGTGGACCCAGGAGATGCCACCCTTGGTCTGCATCAGGCGCCGTGCTTTTACGATAAGGTCGTCGTAATCCATCAACGCGCGGGCGTCTTTGAGCCGTTCGTAGCTGCTCAGCAGGGCTTCGCCGACGGGAAGCAGCGCCGCCGTCGCGTCGGCTACGGAAGCAGCTTTGAGGCGCTCGTGAACGGCCAACACGCGAGCCTGCTCAGCCAGCAACGCCGCCTCGGCCTCGGGGTGCTGGGCGGCGAGCTTCTTGGTGATCAGCGACGCTGCTGCCCGAGGTTCGTTCTTCTGGGTCGCAAACAGTGGGAAGTAGACGCTGGAGAAGGCTTCCACCCGTTCCGCCTGCAACGCCGTCAGCCAATCACCCAGGACCTTGGCTCGCTCGCGGTCGGTCTTCGAACCGGTAGCGAGAACATCCGCGGCCGCGGCCAAAGCGATGCCGTCGAGGTCGGCGGCGGAGACGGCCGCCACCAACAGGGTGTCTCGTGTTTCCGCCGCTGCCAGCCCGAGCGCCCGGCGTCCAGCCTCGACCAGCGCATCGATGCTGCTGTGGTCTTCGATCGCTGCCTTAAACCGGCCGCGAGCGGCGTTCAACTCGCGCATCACCTCGGCGAACCCGTTCTCGTCGACAAGACCGGCCAGGTGGTCCAGGGCCCGTGTCATCGGCACCAATTTTCCGGCGAAGGTGTCGGCCAGAACTCGGTCGCGGGCCTCGGTCCTGAGCTCGGCGGCGGTGCGGTCGTCGATGACAGAGAAATGGGGGGCCACGCCGGCTTCAAGGGGAAAACGTCCCAAAAGCGATTCGCAGAACGAGTGGATGGTGCGGATGCGGAGTCCTTCCGGCGCTTCGATGGTCTCGGCGAACAATCGCCGCGCCTTGGCGTGCTCGTCCATCGTCGGCGGACGGCCGAACAACTCTTCAAGCGCCGCGTCCAGATGTGTGTCCTCTATCGCCGCCCAGGCGCCGAGGCGGTCGCTCAAGCGGTTGGCCATCTCGGCGGCAGCGGCCTTGGTGAAGGTGAGGCAGAGGATCCTGCTGGGTGGCGTACCATCTATCAACAGCCGGGCGATGCGGTTAGTCAGGACCCAGGTCTTACCGGTACCGGCATTGGCTGAAACCCAAATCGACTCGCCGGGGTTGGCGGCCTGGAGTTGGGCCGCGGTGCCGTCGCCCGGCATCGCATTTGGAGCCGTCGGCAGCATCACCGCTGGTGCTCCCAACCAACGCGCCATTCCCAGACCCGTGCCAAGTGATCGTAATCGGCGTAAACGTTGATGAATTTAGGCCGGTGCTGGGCTAGGTAGGGCATCTCCGGGTTGTCATACTGGCATACCAGCCGCTTAAGCCCAGCGACTGCATCGGCCACCGTGACCGTCACGCCGTTGAGCTTTACCGGGTGTGCCTTACCAGCGACCCGTCCGCCCGACAACCTTATGTACATCAGACCGGCGACCACCTCCGCTTCGAGGTCTTTAAAGCCGCCAGCCTCGGCGATCGCCGCCTCGAGCGGAAGCTGTGGCGCGAAGCCAACCCGGACCTGAGTGTCGCTCGGCGGTGCGGCGGTCTTGTAATCGATAATCACCAGGCCACCGTCGTCGCAACGGTCGATCCGATCGGCTTTGGCAGTGAGCGTAAAATTCCCGCCTGGCCCGACTAGGTTAAGCTCTCCCGAAGCCTCTGTGCAGGCGGTTTTAAACCCGGCCCGGCGTCGCTCGGCCTCGAAGTCGAGGAACCAGCGCACGATACGATTGAACCGGGGCCACCAGAACGCGCGCACGCTCGGCTGCGCCAGATGGGCGTCAAACATCCGCTGGCCGATCGCCAGCAGCTTACGTTCGGCCTCGGCGGGAAGTTCGTCTGGATGTTCGCTGACGAATGCGTCGAGCGCGGCATGGACAATGGTGCCGCGCTCGGCGGCGCCGGGGTTGGCGTCAAGCGCCTCGAGGGGCTTGAGGCCAAGCACAAAACGAGCATAGATGGCGTACGGGTCCCGGATCCAGGTTTCGACCTGGGTTACCGATAGCCGCCGTGGTCGGGTCGCGAGTGGCGGCGTAGGATGCGGCGGAGCGACACGCCTGGGCGCTTCCGGCTCATCTAACTGCCGGGCCCAATAGAGCCACGGCTCGGTAGCGTGCAAGGCGTCGGCCATGTCGAGCCGTTCGAGAAAATGGTCGAGGCGCTTGAGCCAACGCGAAGGTACCGTTGGCACGCCTTCGATGCGCTTGGCCCGAGTTAGAAAAACCCGTGGTGACGAGGATGCCTGTGCGAAGTCGTGGGCCGCGAGGCCGATGCGGCGTTCTGGCGGCGGCAGCCCGAAGGCCTTCATCATCGGCCGGCTCATCCACGGGCCGCCCGTGGGTTCCGGCGGCCATACGCCTTCGTTGAGACCACCCAGGACCATTACATCAGCTTTTTGCAGACGTGCTTCCAGGAGGCCCCAAATGTTAAGCCGTGGGTGGCGGCCGTAGCGCGGCCGGACGGACCTTCCAGCGAGAAGGGTATCTAGGATAGCCGGATAATGGGTGACGGCGAGCGGCTGTAGCGTGCTCGACGCATGCAGCAACTCGGCAGCGAACGAGGCCAGCGTCTCACCCGCCTCGCCGGCCCAAAGCTGGCTGCCATCCGACGTGGTGGCAGTGGAAAGCGCCTCGGCCATGCGGACATGGGCGGCTAAAATATCAGCGAACCGCGCCTTGCCGTTGCCGGCAAGATCGGTGAACTCCTTAGTCGCCGTCTCGAGCGCGACAAGCAAGCCAGCGAACGCGTCGGCGTGTTCGCCGAGCGCGTGGCGGAGCCCGTCGAGCCCAGCGCCCGGACGCGGTCCGCGCAGGATTGATATTTCTAACGCCCGGACCAGGCGTCTGAATTTGGCCGTCACCATTCCGCACGAGGCCAGCGGCTGCTTGAGGGCGGCGAGCAACGGCACCGGCGCCATAGCATCGACGACCATGCGCGCGGTCAGCCGCAGGAACGAGCCGGGCTGTGTCTGACCGAGCGGCGTGCCAGCGGAATCATCGATGTCGATCCGCCAGCGGCGAAGCTCGGCAGTGACCCGCCGGGCGAGGCTGCGATCCGGCGTTACCAAAGCTGCTGTCTGTCCCCTTTGTTCTAGGGTTTGGCGCATGATCAACGCGATTACTGCTGCTTCGTCTTGCGGCGACGGGCAGTCAAGGCGGCAGATCCCGTCGAAGGCCGCCGGCGCGACATCTAAAGCCTCAGTAGCTGCTGCCATGGCATCGACTGGCGCCAGCGCTGCGTTGATCAAGTGGGCACGGCTATCGTCGTCGGCAAAACCGTCTGCCGGCCACAGCGCAACCTCGGCACGGTCGACACCGATGTGTTCTATCAGACGGGCCATGCCGAATTGCGGGTGGTGCGGCCCGAAATTCTGCCAGACATCGTCATTAGCCCCCGCGTCGAAGCCGGGCAGGACGACTGCGCCTTCAGGCAGCCAGGCCACGGTTTTGAGCAGATCGGCGGTAGCCGGAATGCTGCCAGTCGAGCCCGCGGCGATCACCGGGCCCGGCGGCGGCGTTTCGGTCCACGCCCGGGCCTGTGCCTCCAACAGCTGGTTGCGGTAGTCGACATAGTCGATGGCGCCTTCTTCGGCGAGGATTTTCGGCCACTCGTCGGTCAGGATCTTGAGGAAATCGAGCGTGATCTGCCAGTGGTCCGAGAAGTCGTCTGGCACCAAGCGCTCAAGGCCGTCGAATGACAGCCGCTCAATGTAGACCTCATCCAACAGACGCCCCAATTCGAGCGCCAGGCGGATGGCCTGATCAGGGGTGCCGTCGTGTTTCACCAGCACCAGGCGTGTTAGCAACAGCTGGCGGCGCAAGCCCGGAAGTGCCGGCGGCACCTCGAAGGCAGCATCGCTGGCAGCCAGCTCGTTGCCGAGAAGCAACTCGTCCTCGTCGACGTCGCCGATCGGTGACAACCGCGGCAACAGTAGCGCTTCGCCGTTGCCCAGGCGTAGGAAGGCGTCACGCAGCGTCCGGCAGGCGCGTCTCGTCGGCAACAGGACAGTGACCCGCGCCAGTTCGGCCGGGTCATCGCCAGCACGTGCGCGGATGCCCGCCGCCAATGCATCGACGAAGGGCCATCCGGCCGGAATATTATAAATGGATGCCTTGGCCGAACTTTGCCGTATGTACGTCATCTGTGCTTGACGCCGGCGTAACGGGTGTTGAGATAGGTCTCCGCTTCCCCTAGCCCAGCGGGTGTGCCAATATGAAACCACTCGCCGTCGTGAATGATGCCGTACAATCGCTCAGCCTCCAAGGCCCGATCATAGAGAAGGTTGAGGGAAAACGCGCCCTCGGGCGCGTCCGCGAACAGCCGTGGATGCAGCATCTGGACGCCGGTGAACACCCAGGGAGAAACCCCATTCTCGGGCCGTCGTGTCAGCCGCCCGTCTGGCTCAGCGCAGAAATCGCCTTTGCCGCGATAGCCGTAGGCGTCGACCGTCGAATGCAAGAGCAGCATGCCGTCCATCTCTTCTTCGTTCCAGACGGCGAGCAAGCGCGAAAACGTCTCGCTCGGCCCGTTCAACCAGCAAATGTCTCCGTTGACGACGTAAAACGGCGCCGTTCCGAGCAGCGGTAACGCACTGGAGACACCGCCGCCCGTCTCTAGCAACTTGGGCTCGGGCGAGAACACGATCTCCGGCGTGGCGCGAGCCTTGAGGTGATTTTCGATCTTGTCGCCGAGGTGGTGAAGGTTGACGACGACACGTTCGACACCGGCGTCGGCGAGACGGTCAATGGCGCGGTCGATCAGGGTGCGTCCGGCGACCTCGATCAACGGTTTCGGCAGGTTGTCAGTGATCGGCTGCATGCGCGTGCCGAAGCCCGCGGCGAGGACCATAGCCCGGGTCGGCCGGATTTCACCCGCCGCAATCATTGCGCGGCCTCCGTGCCGGGCGACGCGGCCCTCAGATCGGGTGGAATGTGCCGGTCGATCCAAGCGGCGACGGGCGCCAGCATCGGTTCTCCGAGGCTGGCTTCCAGCAGACGCCAAACTCGCGGTATATGGATCAGGTAGTCGGCCTTACCATCGCGTAGGCAAAGCCGAGTGAAGATACCGATGACCTTGGCGTGGCGCTGCGCCGCCAAGACAGCGAACGCGGTTTTAAACGCGTCGCGGTCTGGTCCCGGACGGGCGAGTTCGGGTATAGCAGCGGCGTAACGCGCCAGCATCAACCGCTTGAGGTCGGCGCTGATATTGCGTCGTGCATCCTCCAGCAGTGACATCAAATCATACGCTGCCGGGCCGGCAACGGCGTCTTGGAAGTCGAGCAGCCCGCAACGTGCGATTCCCTTACGACCGTCCAGCCAGATCAGATTGTCGACGTGGTAATCACGAAGCACGAGGGTGCGCGGCTGCCCGTGAACAGCGGCAAACCCATTGCGCCAGGCAGCGATGAAGCCATCGCGAACCGCCGCATCGATGTTGTGGCCGGTGATCGCCGGCAGGTACCAGTCAGTCAACAGGCAGGCTTCCTCGAGCAGCTTCGCATCGTTATAGGTTTCTAGGCCTCTCGGCACCACGTCTGCGGTAGGCCGCCGATGGAGGTCTGCGAGAACGTCGACAGCCAACTCGTAAAGCCCAGCCTCGGCTTCGGGCGTTTGCGCTAGTACTCGGGTAAAGGTGTCGTCGCCGAAGTCTTCGAGCAGCAGAAACCCGTTGACCGCATCCTCGGCCAGGATTTCGGGCGCGCTCAAGTCGAGCCCAAGCAGGTGGCGGGCGATCAACGCGAACGGGCGCACGTCCTCAGTCTCCGGCGGCGCGTCCATCAACACGGCGCGGCGGCCGTCCAGGCTCAGTCGCTGGTAATGCCGGAAGGACGCGTCTCCAGCGAGCGGCCAGCAGTCCGCCCCAGCCCAGCCGCATTGGGCCAGGAAGTCGTGTGCCGTGGTCTCCCGGTCAGCCATGGATCCCGCCTTCACCGAGCCCGTCGCTGAACCGTGCTCGCCAGTAGCCCCGGCCCTCGAGCCGTGCCCACCTTGTGTCCGGGCCGGCGCCCTGGATTAGGGCCACGTCGAGCCGGTCAGCTGGCAACAGGGTACCGAGGCGATCCGGCCATTCAATCAGGGTGACACCGTTGGTGAAGGCATCCTCAATGCCGAGCTCGATCATTTCGTCGGGTGTCTCGACGCGGTAAAGATCGAAGTGATAGACCGGTACCGCGCCGCCATCATAGGTCTGAACCAGGGTGAAAGTAGGACTTGGTACCTCCTCGTCGCCGGCGCAGAAACTGTGGATGAACCCGCGGGCAAAAGTGGTCTTGCCGGTGCCGAGGTCGCCGATTAGCGCGAGGACGTCGCCGCAGCCGCTGACGCTGGCCAGCCTGGCGGCAAGAGCGTTGGTGGCTGCTTCGTCTGGCAGCTCAATCTCGAAGACGGCGTCATTTGGAACCAGCATGTCGAATAGGTTTTATCCGCCGCCGCAGCGGGCGGCAAGAGGCCCTGTCGAAGCTTGATCCCTTCGCCTGAGAGGTCTGATAGAATGGTAGTTCGAACAATACTTGTATTGCTGGCGATCACGCTAGCCCTTTCCGCGCCGGCCTAGGCAGCCAACAGCGGAGCCGCAGGACGGGCCACGGCCGAGCCGTGCTCGACCTGCTACAAATCCAAGAGCGCCGGCAAATTTACCACGGTCCCGATTCTCGCCACCCAGATCATGGACCAATCGGCGATCGACGCATTGTTTGACAGAGTACCGAAGCCAACGTCAGGCGTCGGTGCGCTGAATCGGCAGCCGACAAGTCACGGTGGTGCCGCGGCCGGCAGCAGATTTGACCTCGACCGTGCCGCCGTGCAGCTCGACGAAATTACGGACCAGTGTTAGGCCGAGGCCGGGGCCAGTGGCGCCACTATCGTCTTTGCCGCTGGCGGTGCCCCCTGCGCCCTCGCCGCCAGCGCCTTTTTCGAATGGCCGGAACAGGCGCTCGCGATCCGTCTGCGGAATGCCAACGCCGGTGTCGGCGACGGCGATGACTATGTCGTCCGATTCGCGCCATCCTTTGAGGCCGACGGTTCCGCGCGGCGGGGTAAAAGTGATGGCATTGCTGAGCAGGTGAAACACGACTTGCTTGAGACGTTTCTCGTCAGCCGTTATCCAGCCGATGTTGGACGGGCAGTCGAACTTGACCTTGAGGTCCTTGCGGCGCGCGCGCTCCTGGTTGAGATTCAGCGCGGCAACCAGCAATGCATGGATGTCGACAGTGTCGCGCTCCAGTTCCATGCGTTTGGCCTCGATCGTAGCGAGATCGAGGATATCGCTGATCACCGCCATCAGTCCGCGTGAGGTATCCAAGATGCCGTGCACGTACTCGGCCTGGCGCGGATTGAGCTCACCGAAGTAATCTTGCCCGAGCATGTCGGCGAAGCCGATCACCGTGTTCAAGGGCGTGCGAATTTCGTGGCTGACGTTGGCGATGAATTCAGATTTCAGCCGGTCCGCTTCCTGTAGGGCCTCGGCGCGCTGGCGCAGCGCGTACTCGACCTGGGCGCTGGCGGTGACGTCCATGTAGCTGAGCAGGATGGCGCCGTCGGGCAACGGCACGTTAGCGTATTCAACGATGGTTCCGTTAGTGAACTCGAGCTGGCCGCTGCTAGCAATGCGACTCAGCAGGTGTGCTACGACTAGGTCCTTGTGAACGCGCCAGGTATTGACTTCCCATTCGTCACTTTCGACCGGTGGCTGAATCAGGCTGCGCGTACGTTCGAGCACGTCAGAGAGGTGCGGCTCACCCTCCAGATCCACTCCGTCGAACCCCCACAACCGCTGGAACACCGGGTTGAACAGTTTCAAGCGGCCGTCGCTGCCAAAGACGGCAACGCCCTCGTGCAGGTTATCTAGGGTCTCGCGCTGGACCGCGTTGAGGGCGTTAACGGAGCGTTCCAGATTGAGCTTCTCGGAGGTGTCCTCGTAGGTAACGACTAGCCCGCTGTCGCCATGCGGCGCAGTCACCATGCGGATGGTGCGGCCGTCCGGCGTGTGCAGGATCTCGTCTGCGGCTTCGGTCAGGATTGTGAAGTGGGCAATCTGGCGGGCCTTGAACTCGCGGAAATTGGTGACCTCGGGCAGACGACGAGCTTCCCGCAGCCGCTCGAGGACTTCGCCAAAGCTCGGCCGGGTTCTGAGCCAGTCGGCATCGAGTCCCCAAAGCTCGCAATAGGCGGCATTGAAGAAATTGAGCGCGCGTTCGGAATCGAAGATCACGACCGCCGTCGGCAGCTCTTCGAGCACCGCGTGGGCGGCTGCCTGCTGGCGTTGCGCCGCGCCCGCTATCTCGTCCTGGTTGGAGCGATCGATGGCGAAGCCGAGGGTGCCGCCGCGACCGTTGCCGGTGTCGCCGCCGAGGTTGCCAAGCGGCACCTCGGTGACGTCCATCAGCCGTGCCCGGCCGGCATCATCCAACAGCCGCCGCTCGGTCACAGCGGCGCCATCGCGTCGTGCCCGGTCGGCAATGTCGGCGCGGCCCTCGACGATACCGGCGGCGTCTCGGTTGGTGAACGCTAGCGCCAGCTTCGAATCCCTGAGCCAGACCGGCATTGGCATCGCGTCCAGAAGCGCCGTCAGGTGGCGGTCATTTAGGCCGGACGTGTTGATACACGCGGCCGCTGCCCAGTCCTTTTCACCCGCAATATTGTCGGTGATGTCACGCATCCAGACCATGTCGGCGAGCGGCTGGTGGTCGTCGGTTTCGGCGCGGGCGCTGATGGCGTGGATGGTGCGCTCGCCGGCCGTCAGGACAAGGTCGAACGGGGTGCCGTTGCTGCGCAGCGCTGAAACACCACGTTCCAGGCTTTTCAGCGAATCGCCTTCGAAGCAGACGCGGATGTCGTCGTAGCTCGCGTTGGTGCCGGTTTCCAGGTTCAAAAGCACCGCTAACCGCTTGGAACAGGTGATGCCGCCGAGCGCATGGTCCCACAGGAAAACCCCGTCGGGCGATGCGTCCAAGATCTCACGACCCTTGACAGCGACAGCCTCGATCCGGAGGCGCTCATCCTCCGTGGCCCTTAGCCGACTGCGCAACGCCACCGCCCAGATGGTGGCGATGCCGGCGATAGCGCCGGCGACCACAGCGACGGTCTGGGTTAGGTCAATGGGCACGGAGCAGAGATTACCCGCCGCGCCTTCCCGGCGGCAAGAGGCTCTATAGAACCGGGTCGAACGGCACCGTGGCGATGCCGACGTCGCCGGTAATTAGCAGGTGGTTGACCTTGACGGCGATCCACTGCTCTGTGACTTCGTCGAGAGGCTCGGAATAAATCAGGCAAGACGTGCCGGCCTCCATCGAGATCCCGTCGGCGGCGCTAGTACCTATAGCTGTCTGGCTTGAACGGACCATCAGGGGAGACGCCGATGTAGTTGGCCTGTTTCTTCGTCAGCTTAGTCAGCTTTACGCCGAGCTTGTCCAGGTGCAGATGCGCCACCTTCTCATCAAGGTGTTTGGGCAGCACGTAGACCTTCTTCTCGTACTGATCCGGGTTCTGGCATAGCTCAATCTGGGCCAGCACCTGGTTGGCGAAAGACGCTGACATAACGAAGCTCGGATGGCCGGTGGCGCAGCCGAGATTGACTAGCCGGCCTTGGGCCAGGAGGATGATCCGGTTGCCGCTCGGGAGCTCGATTTCATCGACCTGCGGCTTGATGTTTATCCACTTGAAATTGCGCAAGGATTCAACCTGGATCTCGCTGTCAAAGTGGCCAATGTTGCAGACTATGGCGCGGTCCTTCATGGCGCGTATGTGGTCGACGGTGATGACATCGATATTGCCGGTGGCAGTGACGAAGATGTCGCCGCGGGGCGCCGCGTCCTCCATGGTCTGGACCTCGTAGCCCTCCATCGCCGCCTGCAGAGCGCAAATCGGGTCGGCCTCTGTGACCACGACCCGGCAGCCAGCGTTGCGCAAGCTCTCGGCCGAGCCTTTGCCAACGTCGCCATAGCCAATGACAACGGCGACCTTGCCTGCCATCATCACATCGGTAGCGCGGCGTATACCGTCGACGAGGCTTTCGCGGCAGCCGTACTTGTTGTCAAACTTGGACTTGGTCACTGAGTCGTTAACATTGATAGCCGAGAACAGGAGCGTGCCTCTCTGCTCCATCTCGTAGAGCCGCTGGACGCCGGTCGTCGTCTCTTCGGTGACGCCACGGATGTTGTCGCCGAGCTCCGTGTACCAGCCGGGCTTGTCCTTCAGGCGCTCCTTGATCGCAGCGAATAGCGCCATCTCCTCCTCGGTCGACGGATTGTCGAGAACGCTGGCGTCCTTCTCCGCTTGCCGTCCTAGATGCACCAGCAGCGTGGCGTCGCCACCGTCGTCGAGGATCATATTCGGCGTGCCGCCGTCAGACCATTCGAAGATTTTGTGGGCGTAATCCCAGTACTCCTCCAGCGTCTCACCCTTGACAGCGAACACCGGGACGCCTTCGGCCGCAATTGCCGCCGCGGCATGGTCCTGGGTCGAGAAGATGTTGCACGACGCCCAGCGGACGTCGGCGCCGAGCACCTTCAGGCTCTCAATCAAGACTGCCGTCTGGATCGTCATATGAAGCGAGCCGGCGATGCGCGCACCCCGTAAGGGCTGGGCGTCGGCGTATTCGTTGCGCACGGCCATCAGACCGGGCATTTCGCTCTCGGCCAAGTCGATCTCCTTGCGACCCCAATCCGCGAGCGAGGGATCAGCAACGTGGCAATCATCGAAAGGCATTGTACAATTTCCTCATAGGGATTTGTATCTGCCGCCGGTCATACCAGTCGCCATGGAGATGGTCAATCAACGGGGCACGGTTGACAATGAGTTTATCGTTCATTTAATGAACAATAAACTCATTGCGCTCAAGATCGTGATGGCCGGACAACGCGCGGCGAAACTAGGCAAGGGCATTGAAGTCGTCGAGCAGGGTGGCGATACGGCCCGAGTCGACCTGGTCCATGATCAGCTCGGCCCGCTGGCTGGCAGCAATCACGTCCATCTCGCGGATACGGCGCTTGACGCGCGCGATTCTGGCTGGCGTCATCGACAGCTCGCGCATACCCAAACCAAGAAGTAGCGCCGTATAGCGTGGATCGCCGGCCATTTCGCCGCAGATGCTCAAGGGGATACGGGCACGCAGCGCGGCGCCGGCAGTGAACTGGATCAACCGTAACACCCCCGGGTGCAACGGGTCGAACAGGTGCGCCACGTGCTCATTGGCACGGTCGACGGCAAGCGTATACATGGTCAGGTCGTTCGATCCAATGGCCAGGAAATCGCTCGCTTGAGCAAGCGCGTCAGCGGCCAGCGCCGCGCCCGGAACCTCGATCATAACACCCAGGGGCGGTAGCGAATCCGACAGCTTGATGCGGCGGCGCTTCAGCTTGGCCGCCGCCTTCTTCAGGAGCGCCCGAGCCTGGCGCACCTCGGAGACGGTGCTGACCATTGGCAATAGGATGCGGACGTCGCCGTGGTTAGCAGCCTGGAGCATGGCCCGGAACTGGGTCTCAAGGACGTCCGCATGCGCCAACGACAGGCGAATGCCGCGCAGCCCTAGCACCGACGCGGCGCTGTCGTCCATCTCGCAGGTTACCGGATCGAGGGCCTTGTCGCCGCCGACGTCGAGGCTGCGGATGGTCACCGGCTGGCCGTGCATGGCCGTGACCAGATCACGAATGACCTCGTATTGCTCTTCCTCCGTCGGCAGGTCCTCGCGGTTCATGAACATGAACTCGCTGCGTAACAGTCCGATCCCCTCGGCACCCGATTCGGCGACCATGGACATCTCGATTGGTAGTTCGATATTGGCCTGCAGCACGATTTCGGTGCCGTCGCGGCTGACCGCCGGCAAGGTGCGCAAACGGCGGAGGCCACGCGCTTCGGCTGTGTAGTCGTCGCGTTGGCGTTCGGTCTCAGCGACCGTCGCCGGCGTCGGATTGATAGCGATCTGACCGACATTGCCGTCGACGATCACCGGTTCGCCCGAGCGCACCCCTTCGAGCAGGTCGGGCACGCCCAACACCGTCGGAAGCCGCAAGGCGCGGGCCATGATCGCGGTGTGGCTCTCGGCGCCGCCAAGCATAGTGGCAACGCCAAGCACACGCCCGGGGTCGAGTTGGGCCATGTCGGCCGGCGTAAGTTGCTCGGCGATGACGATGCTGCCGACGGGTACTGACGAGAAAGGCCGCACCGGGGTGCGTGTCAGGTTGAGGACGAGCCGATTGCCCACCTCGCGAATATCGTCGAACCGCGCCGCGATGTAGGCGTCGTCCATGGCCTGGAAAGTCTCGGCGATAGCGTTAATCTCGCGCTGGACGGCGGCTTCGGCGTTTATGCACTCGTCCTTGATGCGCTCGCAGGCGCCGCGCACGAGCCTGGAATTGTGCAGCATCTGCTGATAGGCCTCGAGTAGAAAGCCGAGCTCCTCAGCTGCCGCGCCAGGCATCTTACGGGCCTTGGTCTGCAGCCGCCCGATCTGGCGCTGGGCTCGCTTGACGGCTACGCCGAGGCGCTCCAGTTCGCCGCCAATTTCAGCTGGCGGGATGCTGTATTCTGCGACCTCGATGGCGCCGCTTTCGCGCACGTAGGCGGTGCCGATGGCGATCCCCGCCGACACCCCCAATCCCTTAAAACGTCGCTCCTCGCTCATCCCATCCTGACCCGCTTCTAGTCTTCCTCGAACTTGGCCTCGATCACCGCTCGAACCGCCGCCAGCGCTGCCTTCGCCTCGGCGCCCTCGGCCGTCAGCTCGAGCTTGCATCCCGGTCCGGCAGCCAGCATCATCAAGCCTAGAATCGATAACCCCGAGACTGTCTGGCCGCCGCAGCTAACCAAGATGTGAGCGTCGAAACCGGACACCACCTTGACGAACTCGGCCGCGGCGCGCGCGTGAAGGCCCCGTTTGTTGTGAATGACTACGATGCAGCTCAAGCCGGTTTGGTTCACAGCTATTCCTGGTTCAGGATCTGCGATGCGATATTGATGTACTTGCGGCCCGATTCCTGGGCTTTCACTACCGCCTCCGCCAACGGTTCCGATTTGCGCACAGACACCAGCTTAATCAGCATCGGCAAGTTTACACCTGCGATGATCTCGACGTTGGTCGTGTTCATGACCGAGATAGCCAGGTTCGACGGCGTGCCGCCAAACATGTCGGTCAATAGCACAACACCATCGCCTTCGTCGGCCTGGACTGCCAAATCCAGAATCTCAGCCCGGCGTTGTTCCATATCGTCGTCGGGGCCAATGCAGACGGCGCGGACATTGGCCTGCGGGCCGACCACGTGTTCGAGCGCAGAGATCAACTCCTCGGCCAGCCGGCCGTGCGTTACCAGCACCATTCCGATCATCGTCGAGACCGTCCTTACCCTGTACTCCCGACCGCGGCCGTCACCCGGCGCAGCCCTTAACCCGTTGACAGATATTGAGGCTATTCGTCCGATTTGTCCAAGTCCCTGTGACGGAGTTGCGTCGATCGACCAGATCCGGTTAACCATTCGGTGAGCCGTCAGCGACGAATACCGAGCGGTTACAGCCGCTGGTACAGTTGATGGCAATTGTCGGGAGTTCTTGCCCTCAGCTGCTTAGCGCTCGAACAACGGCTTGAAAAGCCGGTCATGAATTCAAAAAAAGGCACACACCCACAGTCGGCGTCGAAGTCGCGGGTGCGTGTGTCGCTGACGACGGCCGCTGGTCACAGGAGTTCTCCCGACGCCACCAACCGCGGCATCAACGAGATCGGCAGGCTGTTTATCATTTTGTGGTCAGGATCCTCCAGTGCCTTCAGGGTCGATGTCTTGCCGGCGCCGATGACCAGAACCACGCGGCTCGATGAGGAGAGCTGGTCCGCTATGTCAATCATCGGCGCGCACTATATTTCTGGTGGCTTCGCGGACGGCAAGGCGAACCTTGGCCACCGCCGCTGCTTCGAACGGGGCGATGCGGACGGACGGCAGTTCGACACCCAGAATCTCGACCGTCTCTCGGGCGGGCAGGCGCTCGACTAGCTCAGCGCTGATCAGGTCGACGACGAGAGCGATCGCAGCTTCTGACAGGGCCCCAATCCTGAGGATGCCGAGGCCGCGGGCCTCAATCAGCCCGGCCAGGGCCGGCGGTGGTGCGGCCACCACCGAGCCTTCGACGAGCCGAAGGTCGGCGCGGTCGTCAGCGACAAGCTGGCCGCCAACATCGATTAACCGCAATGCCAGATCGGACTTACCGGCGCCGGATGGCCCGCGCAACAGGACGCCAACGCCATCGATGGCGATGCAGGTGGCATGGATCTGTTCCATGGCCGGATTATACAGCCTGCGGCAGCCGCACGGTGAACCGTGCACCGATCACCCGGCCGCCGGGGCTAGTCCGGTTGCTGGCCGTGATGCTGCCCTTGTGGGCCTCGACAATCTGCCGCGTGATGCTTAGGCCCAGGCCCGAATGGGTGCCGAACTTCTCGCTCTCCGGACGCTCCGAGTAGAAGCGCTCGAAGATGGCATCCTCTTTGCCCAGCGGAATGCCGGGTCCATCGTCGTCGATCTCGATTCGGATGGCGCCGGGTTCGCGGGTGGTGGTGATGCAGATGTCACCGCCGTCGGGACTGAACGAACGCGCGTTGGCAATCAGATTGCGCAACACCTGGGCCAGGCGACCCTCGATGCCGGTGACGACAAAGGGCATATCGCCGGCGGCGGTTCGCTCGAGGCGGATTTGCGGTCCGACCTTGGCTGTCGTCTGGTCGGTGTCTATCAAGGTTTCCAACATGGAGCCGATGTCGACCAGCCCCGATTCAGCACGCGACAATTCCGCATCGAGCCGCGAGGCGTCGGAGATGTCGCTGATCAGACGGTCCAAGCGGACGACGTCTTCTTCAATGATAGCCATCAACTTGCGCTGCTGCTCTGGGTCCTTGAGCCGCGCCGCGGTCTCGACGGCGCTGCGCAGGGAGGTCAGCGGGTTTTTGATTTCGTGGGCGACGTCAGCGGCGAAGCTCTCAATCGCGTCCATACGCGTCCACAACGCCTCAGTCATGTCGTTAAGGGCTTCTGCCAGGCCACCAATCTCGTCGCTGCGACCGGCGAAGTCGGGAATCCGGTGGTGGCGACTGTGATCGCGGCGCACCCTATCGGCGGCGGCGGCGAGGCGGCGCACCGGGCGAGCGATTGTGCCGGCGAGATAGAGTGACAGCAGGACTGTCACCGCCAGGGCGACGCCGAAGATCTTGAGGATATCGATACGGACCTCGAATACTGAGTTGTCGATATCGCAGGAGCCCTTCGACAGCATCAGGGCGCCGAGCACCTGCTTGTAGCGCTGTACCGGCACCGCAACGCTGAGCACCATGCCGTACTTTCGCGCTGCCCGTACAGCCTCGATGTAGCCACCTTCCAACGCCGCGAGCACCTCCGGATAGTCCTTTGCGTGCTGGACCGCACTTTCCGTGTAAAGCGGCAGGAGTTTGCTGCCGAACATGTGCTCAGCTAGGCGGTCGATGGTGTGAAGGACGACGCTCATCATCCCGTTTGCCGACCCCAGCGGCGGAAGTTCCTCGATCTGGACCATGCCGCCGGGCCCGATCAACCGCCGCGAATCGGCTATCAGCACGCCATCATGACGGAACAGCCGGGCCCGGGTTCCGGTCGTCTGCACCAGGCGGCGAACCATTTGATTAGAAGTTTTGGTGACCTGATACTGTCCCGCAGACGTCCGCGTGACGGCGCCCTCACTAAGCGCTACGGCGAACATCTCCGCCTGTATGCGGAGCGCTGAGAACTCGGCGTCGATCAGCTTTTGCTTGTATTCGTCCTGATAGAGGGCGCCGGCGACCAGGATCCCAAGCGCGAGCAGGTTGATAGCCAGGATGCGGCGCGTGATCGGCGACAGCCAGTACACCCCGCGGTCGGTCTCTAGCTGTTGCTGTGTCTCCGCCGGCATCGCCGCCCGGTCAACTGCCGCGGTAGCGGTAGCCGACGCCGTACAGCGTCTCGATTTCGGCGAATTCGGGATCGACGTCCTTAAACTTGCGGCGCAGGCGCTTGATGTGACTGTCGATCGTACGGTCGTCGACGTAGATGTTCTCGCCGTAGGCGGCGTCGATTAACTGGTCGCGGTTCTTGACGTGACCCAGCCGCCGGGCGAGGGTCTCAACCAACAGGAACTCCGTCACCGTCAGGTTGATCTCCTCGCCCTTCCAGCTGCAAAGATGACGCGCCGAGTCTAGCAACAGATCGCCACGGCGCAGAATGTCGGCACTGCCCGGATCCTTGGACGCCACTTCATGACGGCGCAGGACGGCGCGAATCCGCTCCATCAACAGGCGCTGCGAGAAGGGTTTCTTGATGTAGTCGTCGGCGCCCATGCGTAAGCCCATAACCTCGTCGAATTCTTCGTCCTTGGAGGTCAGGAAGATCACCGGCAGATCGTCCTTGCGACGTAGCGCTGAAAGTAGCTCCATGCCGTCCATGCGTGGCATCTTAATATCGAGGATGGCCAAGTCGACCGGCTTGCGACCGATCCCATCAAGGGCGTCCGAGCCGTCGGCGTAGGTATCGACCTTGTAGCCTTCGTCCTCGAGCGCCGCCGAGAGTGAGGTAAGGATGTTCTGGTCGTCATCGACGAGCGCGATGCTATGGGGCATGGAAAAACCTCGTCTGCAGCAGGGGGTGGCGGTCGCAGAACCGCGACACCTCCCGTGTAAACTCCATTTGTGGCGAAATTATAACCCGTTTAACGTGATCCACAGATAGCCAATTGACCGATCCTTCCCAAGCCGATTATAGTCGCCACTGGCGGTGCCCTGAAAAGGCGACGAAGCCTGTGGCTTAAAAGGGAACACGGAAGAGGTTGTCCCCAGAGGGGCCTCGATCCGTGGCTGCCCCCGCAACTGTCAGCGGTAAATTTTCGTTCGGATACGGCCACTGGGCAACCGGGAAGGCTGAACGAATTTTGAAACCGCAAGCCAGGAGACCTGCCGCCGAAACGTTTTGGCTAACCGTAACGGAGGGTTATTGGAATGCAACTCGATCACACTACCACCCCGCAGCTAACAGCGGCGGGAGACACCGCGGCTAAGTTGCCGGCGGTTCTGGCTTTGATATTCGGCATGTTCATGGTTCTTGGCACGGGATTTGCTCATTTGTCTACAATTCATAACGCTGCTCATGACGTCCGCCACACTTTCAGCTTCCCCTGTCACTGATCCGAAATCAAAGTGCTTAGCCGGCTCTTGATGACAGCGCTGATCTCCGGCGCTCTCGCCGGCGTGTTCGTGTTTGCCAGCCATATGGTGAAAACGACGCCGCTGATCCTGCTGGCAGAAGTTTTCGAGAACGCCGAACTGGCTGAATCACACGCCCACGAACCA
>PTLJ01000039.1 GCA_002938045.1 Alphaproteobacteria bacterium MarineAlpha3_Bin4 | reverse complement strand
CCGCTATGTCCGCGGTGTCCGGAATGCTGATAGCCCGATCTGGCTGAAGGCCCGGTTACGCGCTATTGGGCTGCGGCCGATCTCAGCTCTGGTCGACATCACCAACCTGTTGACCATGGATCTTGCCCGCCCGCTGCATGTCTTCGACGCAGACAAGGTCACTGGCAATATCTGCGTGCGCCTGGCCCAATTAGGAGAACAGCTTTTGGCGTTGGACGGCAAGGAATACGAGCTTGACGATGAGATGACGGTGATAGCTGACGACGAAAAGGTCGAGGGCTTGGGCGGTGTCATTGGCGGCGAGGAATCAGGGTGCACCGAAACGACGACGAATGTTTTCATCGAAGCCGCGTATTTCGAGCCGACCCGCACGGCAATGACAGGTCGCAAGCTCAACATTACGTCGGACGCCCGCTACCGGTTCGAGCGCGGTGTTGACCCGGCATTTCTAATCGATGGCATGGAAATCGCGACTCGGTTGGTGACGAGTTTTTGTGGCGGTGAGCCGTCGAAACTGATAATTGCCGGCGCCGAGCCCGATTGGAGGCGTAAGGTCATTTTGCGTCTGGACCGGGTGCGAACGCTGGGTGGCGTCGACGTGCCTCTGGATGAGATTGAGCGCATCCTTCACGTACTCGGTTTCACGGTAAACAAAGAGAGTGAAGCCCTCCGCGTCTCGGTGCCGTCGTGGCGTAGCGATATCGTCGGCGAGGCCTGTCTGGTTGAGGAAGTGGTGCGAATCTACGGTTTTGACAAAATTCCGGCCATCCCGTCGCTATCCGGTGATTCGTTGCCGCATCCCGCGCTGGGCCCGAACCAACGCCGTCGCAACGCAGCACGGCGGGTCCTTGCTGGACGCGGGCTGGTCGAGGCAGTGACCTTTTCGTTCCTGGCCTCTGGCCATGCGGAGTTGTTCGGCGAGGTTCCTAAATCACTCAGGCTAATCAACCCGATCAGCACCGATCTCGATGTTATGCGGCCATCGTTACTTCCGAACCTGATTTCTGCGGCAGGACACGGCTCGGATCGTGGCACGAGGGACGCGGCATTATTCGAGGTTGGCCCGCAGTTCAGTGGCAATAAACCAGAGGACGAGGCCAACGCGGTTGCTGGCATCCGTTCCGGGTCGTCGGGTAAACGCAACTGGGCTGAGGGCACTAGGCCCGTCGACGTATTCGATGCTAAAGCCGATACGTTGTCCGTGCTGTCAGAGTTGGGTGCGCCTGTTGACAAAATTCAGGTCGTGACGGATGCCCCTGCCTGGTATCACCCGGGCCGTTCGGGTGTCATGCGGCTGGGGCCAAAAACGGTTCTTGCCTACTTCGGCGAGGTGCATCCGAGGGTGTTGGCCAAGATGGATGTCAAAGGGCCAATGGCTGCCTTTGAAGTGTTCACCGACAACCTACCGAAGCCGAAGAACAAGAAAAGCGCGACCAAGCCGCATCTTGACCTACCGCAGTTTCACGCCGTAGAACGGGATTTTGCTTTCGTTGTTGACACGGACGTGGCGGCAAGCGCCGTTATCGGAGCAGCGCGAAGCGCGGAGAAAAAGCTGATTACCGATGTCACGGTGTTCGACGTCTTCTCCGGTGGCAACTTGAGAGACGGCAAAAAATCGCTGGCCATAAGCGTCACCCTACAGCCGTTTGAGAAGACCATGAGTGACGAGGAAATCCAAGCTGTAGTACAGAAAATCGTCGCCAAAGTGGAAAAAGCGACCGGCGGGACCCTTCGGTCCTGATCCGGGACGACAGCGAAGCAACCGCAGGCAAAATTGTGCGACGATAACTGATCTCTCATTCGCGGCGGTTACGCCGCTATCGACGAGGCCAATAGAACCAAAAGGCGCCTGACTTCGGCTACCTCCGGCGCCATGGCGCGGCCGAACCGTTTCACATATTAATAGAATCTCAGTTTGATCGTGGCGAGCAAGTCAAACCACATGTTCGAAAGCCGATTGACTTGTCGAGCAAATAGCATCTTTTACCGCCGCGCGTTTGTTAGTCAGATGGTCCTTGAGTAACATACCCAGCCGCGGGCCATCCCGGGCAATTAGCGAGTCCAGAATCTGCTCATGCTCGCCCATCGCCTGATTCCACCGAGCTTGGGAAATATTTGCCATATAACGTGCACGGCGTATGCGGCCGGAAAGCCCGCGGAATACAGTGGCTAGAGTCCGGTTGCCAGCGGCCTTCAGGATCCGCTCATGGATCTCCTGGTTGAGCCGGAAATACTCGCTGCGCTCCCCGCGCGTATGGTGCAGCGCCATCTGATAGTGTAGTGCCTTGATTTCGGCGATCTGCACGTCGGTAATTCGAGCGCAGGCCAGTTCGCCGGATAGCGCGTCAAGCGCACCCATCACCGGAAACACTTCATCGATATCCTGAATAGTCAACTGAGATACCCTTGCGCCGCGGTTCGGCAGTAGAGTGATTAACCCTTCTGAGGCGATAACCTTGAGGGCCTCGCGTAACGGGGTCCGAGAGATGTCGAATCTATGGCAGAGCTCACGCTCGGGGACGCGGTCGCCGGCGATCAGCTCGCCATCGAAAATCATGTTCCGGAGCCGCTCCACGATCTCTTCGTGCAGCGAAGGTCGATTGATAGGGCCGGCACTGGCCATGGTGCCGTTTGTGGTGCCTGAGTTCGTCGAGTCCATGGTCACTTCCTCGCTTCCGTGCATCATTATGATTGTGTCTTGAGGGAAGTTTCTAGGACCCGTGCCACATGTACAGCAGCGCGGCCAGCCCCGTCTGCAATCTGATGGCGGCAACTGGTGCCGTCTGCGATGATCAGACTATCGGCGTCTTCGTCGCGGATCGCCGGCAGCAAATTCAACTCGCCTATTCGCATCGATATTTCGTAGTTTTCCGCTTCGTAACCGAAGGCACCTGCCATGCCGCAACAACTGCTGTCGATCACTTCAACGTCGAGATCTGGGACTAGCCCCAAAACCTTCTCTACCGATCCCATGGCGTTGAAAGCTTTCTGATGGCAGTGACCATGTATCAACGCACGTTTTTGTGGCAACGCCTCCAGATCCAATTCGCAATGGCCAGCCTCGATCTCAGCTGCGAGGAATTCCTCAAACAAAAGTGCGTTTTCAGAAAGTTCAGTTACAACACCATCGAGTCCTAGCACCATGAATTCGTCTCGCAGCGTCAGCAGGCACGAAGGCTCCAGGCCAATGATAGGAATGCCACGTAAGACAAGTGGGCCGAGGCAATCGAGTGTACGTTGCGCTTCTTTCTTTGCTTCTTTGACTAGGCCCGCCGCAAGAAAAGTTCGCCCGCAGCAAAGCGGCCGGCTACCATTGGTTGACCGCGGTAGCTGGACGCGATAGCCCGCGGCCTCCAATACGCGTACCGCCGCGCGGGCATTCTCGGGCTCGAAGTAGGTGTTGAAGGTATCCACCATCAATGCCACCTCAGGGCCGGAGCAAACGTTGGCCATCGTCTGCTCCAAGTGAAACGGCTCCGGGCTCCATCTCGGAAGTCGTCGCCGGGCGCTGAAGCCGGTTACAGCCTCAGCCAGGGCGGCCAGCCCAGGGATGGCATCGCGAAGATTTACCAGCCATCCGATCCTGGATACAGTGGGGCCATACCTTGGCAGATAGGCGACCAGGCGGTCGAACAGGCGGACTCCATGTCGTTCGCGGTAATGATGCAGGAACTCGACTTTCATCCGCGCCATGTCAACACCGGTCGGGCATTCGCGCTTGCAACCCTTGCAGGCAATACAGAGCTTCATCGTTTCTGCCATCGCGTCCGAAACTAGGGCCTCGGTCCCCAGTTGCCCAGAGATGGCAAGGCGGAGTGTATTGGCGCGGCCGCGAGTCAGGTGTTGCTCGTTTCCGGTGGCGCGAAATGACGGGCACATGACACCAGCTGTGGCCTTGCGGCAGGAGCCGTTGTTGTTGCACATTTCGACGGCACTGCCGAACCCGCCCCAATCGGACCAATCGAGCGCCGTTTCCATTTGCGGAACACGGTACCCGGGCTTGAACCGGAACAGCGACCGGTCATCCATCTTCAGTGGATCGACAATCTTACCTGGGTTCATCAGGCCGTCGGGATCAAACGCCGTTTTCACTTCCTTGAACGTGCGCACCATGCGCGAACCGTACATCGCCTCGTGAAACTCGGAGCGGACCAGGCCGTCGCCGTGCTCGCCGGAGTGTGAGCCCTTGTATTCGCGGACCATGGCGAATGCTTCCTCGGCGATCTCTCGCATCTTGGTGACATCGATCTCGGACTTGAGGTTGAGCACGGGGCGGACGTGCAGACAGCCAACGGAGGCATGGGCATACCAGGTGCCAGTGGTGCCGTGCTTCTCAAACACCTCGGTCAACCTAGCGGTGTATTCGGCCAGGTCATCCAAGGCGACGGCACAATCTTCGATGAAGGAAACCGGTTTTCCGTCACCCCTCATGGACATCATGATGTTAAGGCCCGACTTGCGAACCTCCCAGATTGCTCTCTGGATAGTCGTGTCCGTCGCCTCGACGACGGCACCGGGGAACTTCAAATCCGCCATCAACTCAACTAACCGGTGCAATCGACGAAGCTGTTCGCCCTCATCCTCTCCCGCAAACTCGACCAGCAGCAACGCTTCCGGGTTGCCTCGCACGAACCGCTCGACAATCGGTCGGTACATAGGAATATCGCGAGCGAGCTCAATCATCGTTCGATCGACCAGTTCGAGCGCCGCCGGGTCCAACTCGACAATGTGGCGGGTCGAATCCATGGCATCGTAGAATGTCGGAAAATGACACACACCCAGGACCGTGTGCGACGGCAACGGCTGCAGATCTATCTGAATTCGGGTCGAGAATGCCAGCGTACCCTCCGAGCCGACAAGGAGATGAGCTAAATTAGGATGCGATTGCGGGCGGCTGACGGTGGCTTCTGCCCATGGCCCCCGCCTCGCCCCGCCCGGCATCAGGGCGTCAACATTGTAGCCGCCGACCCGGCGCATGAGGTCCGGGAAGCGGGCGTTGATCTCGTCTTGCTCACAGCGGCCGATGTCGAGCAGTTTCGAGACCAGCCGGGTTTGCTTGGGTGTCAAAGAGGCACTTGAAACATTGTCGGAAACTTCACCGAATAACATGGCGTTTCCATCCATGAGCACGGCGTCGATGGCGTGTACATTGTCACGCATGGGGCCGTAACGGATTGAGCGAGCGCCGCAGCTGTTGTTGCCGGCCATGCCGCCGATGGTTGCTTGGCTTCCGGTCGAGACGTCGACTGGGAACCACAGTCCGTGGGGTTTTAGAAAGTCGTTAAAGTGGTCGAGGACAAGGCCGGGCTCGACCCAGGCCGTGCGCCCTTGCTGATCAAACTCCAGAATTCGATTGAGATTCTTGGAGACGTCGACGATCAGGGCCTCGCCGACGGCTTGGCCGCATTGCGATGTTCCGCCACCACGCGGCAGCACCGGAACACACTCCTCGGCCGCGATTTCTATCGCCGCTTTGACGTCGTCCGTAGTCTTTGGGACAAGGACACCGATCGGCTCAATTTGGTAGATTGACGCATCTGTGCTGTAACGGCCGCGGCTAAACGGATCGAACAAGACTTCAGCCTCAGTTTCGTGTTTTAGCCGCGCCGCCAACCGGCGATCGCCGATGCGCGAAACAGCCTTCGATTGCATTGTTTGGACTGCTGCCATCTGGGCGCCTTCGGTTCCGAAATATCGGCATATATAACCATAATGGATTGAATTTAAAATGCAATATGGAAATTAAATTTAGTTGTAATCTATCCATATATAACTTCAAGATAACACAATAAGTATTCGTTTTAAGATTATTATATTTGATATAAGGCTTGTGTTCTGCACGCAATCATTTTTGTTGATTAAGCAAGTAAATGAATTCATAATTTGTTTTCAACGTGTAGTGAGATCGTTCACGGCTTTACTCGCCAGCGTGCGGTTTCGGTTGGCGGTGGGGAGATTTCGTGATGTCAATTCGTAGCGGCCGGCATTTTTTACAGATTCCCGGCCCCAGCAACGTACCCGAGCGCATCTTGCGCGCCATCGACCGCGCGACCATGGACCATCGCGGCCCGGAGTTCAGCGACCTTACGCTGGAGCTATTGGACGGCCTGAAGAAGGTGTTCAAGACCGAGGGGCCCGTAATAATATTCCCGTCGTCAGGCACCGGCGCCTGGGAGGCGGCCTTGGTCAACACGTTGTCACCTGGGGATCGTGTGATGATGTTCGAGACTGGTCATTTTGCAACGCTCTGGTGTGAGCTTGCCGGCAAACTCGGTCTAGAGGTTGATCTGGTGCCCGGAGACTGGCGTCGCGGCGTGTCCGCCGAGGACCTAGCCGTCCGGTTAGGCAACGATAAGAAGCATGAGATCAAAGCCATCTGCGCGGTCCATAACGAAACCTCGACCGGCGTCGCCTCCAATATTGCCGCCGTGCGCAAGACGATCGACGATGCCGGCCATCCAGCGCTACTAATGGTCGATACTATTTCGTCGTTAGCGTCGATCGACTACCGCCACGATGAATGGTGCGTCGACGTGACCATAGGTTGCTCACAGAAAGGATTGATGTTGCCACCGGGCCTGGGCCTAAATGCGGTCAGCCAAAGAGCGCTCGATGCGACCAAGTCGAGCGGTCTTAAGCGGTCCTATTGGGACTGGGACGGGATGCTGTCCAACAATGCTTCCGGGTTCTTTCCGTATACGCCGTCAACGAACCTCCTTTACGGGTTGCAGGAAGCGCTTAACCTGTTATTCGAGGAGGGCCTCGACAACGTTTTTGTACGGCACGACCGCCACGCCGAAGCGACGCGGCGCGCGGTGCAGGCCTGGGGCCTGGAAGTTCTTTGTCAGAACCCGAACGAGTATTCCAGCGTTCTGACTGCTGTCATGGTGCCCGACGGTCATGACGCCGACGCTCTCCGCCAGACCATTCTCGATCACTTTGACATGTCTCTCGGCACTGGGCTCGGCAAGGTCAAGGGCAAGATCTTCCGAATCGGGCATCTTGGCGATTTCAACGATCTTATGTTGGCTGGAACGCTCAGCGGTGTTGAAATGGGCCTAAGCCTCTCAGGCATTCCCCACCAGAAGGGCGGCGTTGCCGCGGCGCTCGACTTTCTAGCCGACCCGACGCACGCCCGTTTCGAATAGACCCGAGTGCTTTCCACTGAATATAGATTAATGGATGGAACCATGAGCAAGCCAATTCTCGTCGAGCGCGAAGGTGGCATTATTACTGTTGTCCTCAACCGCCCAGACAAGCTCAACGCTTTTACCAAAGACATGTGGGCTTTGTTTGGTGTCATCATCCGCCAACTCAACGGCGACGATACGGTTCGCTGCATCGTTCTCAGGGGCGCGGGCGAACAAGCATTTAGCCCTGGAAACGATATTTCTGAGTTTACCGAGGAACGCTCCAACGCTGAGCAGGCGGAGGCTTACGGCAAGTTGATGCATGCCACAATCGGTGAACTCAAAAATTCCCCCCATCCAACCGTGGCTATGATCCATGGTGTTTGCGTCGGTGGCGGACTGGAGGTTGCGGGCCTTTGCGACATTAGGATATGTGGCAAATCGAGCCGCTTCGGCGCGCCGATAAGCAAGCTGGGCCTGGTTATGGCTTATCCCGAAATCGAATGTTTAGCCGCCCTCACGGGCCGGCAGAGAGCGCTTGAAATCCTTCTCGAGGGCCGTGTTTTTGGCGCTGCCGAGGCGCTAGAGAAGGGATTAGTCAGCCGCGTCGTCGCCGACGACGAGGTCGAAGTGGAAGCGATGGCGTCGGCAGGTCGGATTGCCGATGGAGCGCCGCTTGTCCACCGTTGGCACAAAAAATTCCTCAAGCGCCTCGCCGATCCGACACCGCTCACTGACGAAGAGTTGCGCGAGGGCTATGATTGTTATGACACGGAGGATTTCCAGACTGGCTACCGAGCCTTCCTGGAAAAAACTAAACCTGAGTTCAAAGCACGCTAATATGGCCGGGGGAGACGGACCACTCGCAGGTATCAAAGTTGTCGAGCTGGCCCATATCATGGCCGGCCCGGTCTGTGGGCTGATGCTGGCTGACATGGGTGCCGACGTAATCAAGGTTGAAAAGGTGCCTGGCGGTGACGATTCCCGGCGGTTCCTACCACCGGACATCGGTGGCGAATCGGCGGCCTTCATGATGATGAACCGCAACAAGCGCGGCATCGCCGTAAACCTCAAGGATGATGGTGGTAAAGACGTTATCAAGCGAATGCTTAAATCCGTCGACGTAGTGACGGAAAACTACCGCACCGGCACTATGGAACGTCTCGGCCTCGGTTATGAAGAACTCAAGAAAGATAACCCGGGCCTCATCTATTGCGCCATAACCGGATTCGGGCGTTCGGGCCCCTATGCGGAGCGCGGTGGGTTCGACCTAATTGCTCAGGGGATGAGCGGCCTGATGAGCATTACCGGCGAGGGGCCTGGCCGCCGCCTGGTCAAGGTAGGCGCTCCGGTCACCGATATAACTGCCGGCATCCTTGGCGCGCTTGGTGTGGTTTCCGCCTATGTCCAAAAGCTCAAGACTGGAAAGGGGCAGCAGATTGACACCTCGCTGTTCGAGGCTGGCATCACTCATACCTACTGGCAATCGGCGATCGGCTTCGCCACCGGTGTCGCGCCAAAGCCAATGGGTTCAGCCCACCCCCTCAACGCGCCCTACCAGGCGTTTGAGACCAAGGACGGTTGGATCACGGTCGGCGCCGCCAACCAAGCTAACTGGCTCCGGTTTCTCGACGTGTTAGAGAGGCCCAAATTGGCGAAGGACACGCGTTTTACAGACAACGCCAGCCGTATGGCGCATTTGACCGAGTTGAACGATTTGCTATCCGATATTTTTCTTGAGCGTACGAAGGGCGAATGGCTCGAATTGATGGAAGCGGCCGGTGTTCCGGCGGGGCCGGTCCTCGACGTGGTCGAAATGCATAACGACCCGCATGCCATCGCCCGTGGGATGGTCACTGAGGTCAAACATGGCCGGCTAGGATCGGTCAAAACGCTTGGTTGCCCGGTGAAATTTTCGGAAACCCCGAGCGGCACCATCGACGGGGCGCCGATCTACGGCCAACATACCCGCGCAGTTTTGGCCGAATTTGGATACGCGGATGAAGAGATTAAAGATCTGATCTCCGACGGCGCTGTAGTCGCGGCGGAAGGGTAGGTTGTAGGCGGCGGTTTTTTACAAACCTCGGTTGACCCTCTTTATATGATCCTCGACTGAAATATCGATGATCGATGTGATCTCCAGTTTCCTTTCCTCATAGGCGATGACATCCGAGAGGCCGTTCTCCTGGTTGGCGACACTGGTGTCACGCTATTTCAGCGAAACTTCAATTTGCGGCCAGAACATAAGAAGCATGTTGGTCGGCCAAATTTTGGCCGGCCATAATGGACGAAAGAGAACCACCTCGAAACAGTAAAACATGGAAATCGCGTTTTCATGAACCCGCTAATTTAAAAAATGGTCAGGGAGGCAATTGGAATGAGATTTTTGATTGTTTTCCGGCGTGGGTGAATGTGATTTCGACGATCTCGCCCGGCCGGTACATATGGAC
>PTLJ01000038.1 GCA_002938045.1 Alphaproteobacteria bacterium MarineAlpha3_Bin4 | reverse complement strand
GCCGTGAATATAAATTTAGTCGCCTTTTCTGCCGAGTTAGACGATTTAGTTGGGCAGGTTTTCGCCATGTTTGTGCTGACGGTAGCGGCGGCAGAAGCGGCGATCGGCCTGGCCATTCTGGTGGTCTATTTCCGTAACCGCGGCTCGATCGCCGTCGAAGACATCAACATGATGAAGGGCTGATGGCGTATGATCGACTCACTCATCGTCTTCCTGCCGCTTGTCGCTTCAGTCATCGCTGGGTTGATCGCCTTCACGCCCGTCGACGACAAGACCAAGCAAGCACGCCTAGATGCGGCTGCCCAGTGGGTAACCTGCGGTGCCTTGGTGCTATCGATGATCCTGGCGGTGATCGTCTTCATCGACGTCGCCCTGGGCGACAACCCGCGCACAGTCGAACTCTTCACCTGGATTGATTCCGGTACGTTGGAGGTGTCGTGGGCCTTGAAGGTCGATAGCCTGACGGCGGTGATGATGATCGTTGTGACCGTGGTCTCGGCCATGGTGCACATCTATTCCATCGGCTACATGCATCACGACCCCTCAATCCCGCGCTTCATGTCGTTCCTTAGCCTCTTCACCTTCTTCATGTTGATGCTGATCACCGCCGACAACTTGGTGCAGCTGTTCTTCGGCTGGGAGGGCGTCGGACTGGCATCCTACCTACTGATTGGCTTCTGGTACGACCGACCATCGGCCAACGCGGCAGCAATCAAAGCCTTCATTGTCAACCGAGTTGGCGATTTCGGCTTCGCGCTTGGCATCTTCGCAGTCTTTGTTTTGTTCCAGACGGTTCATCTCGATACCATTTTTGCCGCCGCCGGCAGCAAGGCTGATGCGACGCTGGTCGTATTCGGGTCCGAGTTCCACGCACTGACCGTGATTTGCATCCTGCTCTTCATTGGCGCCATGGGCAAATCAGCCCAGCTCGGCCTCCATACCTGGCTGCCGGACGCAATGGAGGGGCCGACGCCAGTCTCGGCTCTGATCCACGCGGCTACGATGGTTACTGCCGGCATCTTCATGGTCGCCAGGCTGTCACCGATCTTTGAATATTCCGAGACCGCGCTCGCCGTGGTCGCTATTATCGGCGCCTCGACGGCGTTCTTCGCGGCAACCATCGCCTGCGTGCAAAACGACATCAAGCGTGTGATCGCCTATTCGACCTGCAGCCAACTCGGCTACATGTTCTTCGCCTCCGGCGTCTCAGCCTACTCAGCTGGCATTTTTCACCTGATGACACACGGTTTTTTCAAGGCCTTGTTGTTCCTCGGCGCAGGGTCGGTCATACACGCCATGTCGGACGAACAAGACATGCGCAAGATGGGCGGTATCTGGCGGGCAATTCCGGTGACCTACGCACTGATGTGGATCGGCAGTCTGGCGCTAGCCGGCATACCCCCGTTCGCAGGTTATTACTCGAAGGACATTGTGCTCGAGGCGGCCTGGGGCGCAAATACGAATATCGGCCTTTACGCCTTCTGGCTCGGGATTGGCGCCGCGGCGATGACGGCCTTCTACTCTTGGCGGCTGTTGTTTATGACCTTCCACGGCGCACCCAGGGCCGACGATAAGGTCATGGCGCACGTGCACGAAAGTCCCAAGGTGATGATCTTGCCGTTGTTCGTTCTCGCCGCCGGGGCCTGCTTCGCGGGCTACATCGGCTACGAGAACTTCGTCGGTGCCAAGACCGCCGTGTTCTGGGGCAACTCGATACTCGTTTTGGGACACCACCCATCGCTCGAAAACGCCCATCATGTGCCGCTCTGGGTAAAATATCTGCCGCTGGTCGTCGGTCTCGCCGGCATCGGACTGGCCTATCTCATGTACATCCTGCGCCCGGATCTGCCGGCACGTCTGGCCGCAACCTTTCAGCGCCTCTACCTGTTTGCCCTCAACAAATGGTACTTCGACGAGTTGTACGATTATCTCTTCGTGCGGCCGGCGTTCGTCCTTGGCCGCGGCTTTTGGAAAACCGGAGACGGTACCCTCATCGACGGCCTCGGCCCGGACGGCGTTGCGGACGCGGTCCGGCACATGGCGCGACGCGCGGCGACGCTGCAGACCGGTTATCTCTATCACTACGCTTTTGCCATGCTGATCGGGGTAGTGACCCTGATGACGTGGTATCTACTGGTACACGTCCGGTAGGGAGCCATGGATCATCTCCCCATATTATCGCTGATCACGTTCTTGCCACTGGTCGGGGCCGCGTTCATCCTGACCATCCGTGGCGAGGTGGAAGTAGCGACCAGGAACGCACGCTTCGTTGCCCTGTGGACGTCGTTCATCACCTTCCTCGCGTCGCTTTATGTTTGGATCAAGTTTGATTCCTCGACCGCCGCGTTCCAGTTCGTCGAGAAAGCCGACTGGATGCCGATTCTGGGCATTACCTACCATCTCGGCATCGACGGCATCTCCTTGCTGTTCGTGCTGCTGACGACCGTATTGACACCAATTTGCATCCTCGCCAGTTGGGAAGCGATCACAGAGCGCGTAAAGGAATACATGATCGCATTCCTGTTCATGGAAACCATGATGATCGGGATGTTTAGCGCCCTCGACCTGTTCGTCTTCTACATATTCTTCGAGGGCGTGCTGATCCCGATGTTTCTGGTAATCGGCGTCTGGGGCGGTTCTCGAAGGATTTATTCGGCGTTCAAGTTCTTCCTCTATACGCTCTTGGGCTCGGTGCTGATGCTGTTGGCTATGTTCACCATGTATTTAGACGCCGGCACCACAGATATCCCGTCACTGATGACACATAACTTCCCGGCCCGTCTGCAGCTGTGGCTGTGGTTGGCTTTTTTCGCCTCATTCGCCGTTAAGGTGCCGATGTGGCCAGTGCATACCTGGCTGCCCGACGCTCATGTCGAGGCGCCAACGGCCGGGTCGGTGATCTTGGCCGGCGTGCTGTTGAAGTTCGGGGGTTACGGGTTCTTGCGTTTCTCGTTGCCAATGTTTCCTGAGGCTTCAGTCGAGTTCACGCCGCTTATCTACGGCTTGAGTATCGTCGCCGTGATTTACACGTCGCTGGTGGCGCTAGCCCAGGAGGACATGAAAAAGCTGATTGCTTATTCCTCGGTCGCGCATATGGGCTTCGTCACCATTGGCACGTTTACGCTGACGGTGCAGGGAATCGAAGGCGCCATTTACCAGATGCTGTCGCACGGCATTGTCTCGGCCGCCCTATTCCTGATCGTCGGCGTTGTTTACGACCGATTGCATAGCCGAGATATCGAGACCTATGGTGGCCTCGTCTACCGGATGCCGAGCTATGCCCTGATCTTTATGCTGTTCATGTTGGCCTCAGTTGGCTTGCCGGGGACCGGTGGCTTCGTTGGCGAGTTCCTGATCTTGGTCGGCGTTTTCCAGGTCAATACCTGGGTCGCAGCGCTGGCCGCGCTCGGTATGATCCTGGGCGCCGCCTATATGCTCTACCTCTACCGGCGGGTCATCTTCGGCAAGTTGACCAAAGAGCACCTACTCAAGATTACCGACATGAGCCCGAGGGAGTGGGCCGTATTCGCGCCACTGGTGTTGCTCACGTTTTGGATGGGTATCTACCCCTCTTCGTTCCTCGACGTCATGCATATCTCCGTTTTGAACCTTTTAGATCAGGTGCATACGGCGGTTGCGGCCAGTGATACCTTGGTCGTGGCGGGGCAATAAGGAAACGATAGCGATGCCGTTGGCGGACATACCCGATCTGATTCCGGTGCTACCCGAAGTATTCATGGCGGTGGCAATCATGGTGCTTTTGATGTTCGGCGTTTTCCAGCCGGGCGGCACCGCTGATCAGGACGTTCGGTCGTTGCGGTTGATTTGGGCTCTATCGATCGTGGTGCTGGTCTTGACCCTGGTGTTGGTGGCGGTGTTGTCTGGCGAGCGCGTGATGGCCTTCGGCAGCCTGTTCGTCAGCGATGCGTTCGCCGTGTTCTGCAAGATATTGGTTCTCCTCGGCTCGGTAATGACGATGATTATCTCACGCGGTTTTCTCGAACGGCAGGGCATGGCCCGTTTCGAGTATCCGATCCTAGTCGTGTTCGCGACGCTTGGCATGATGATGATGGTCTCGGCCAACGACCTGATCTCGCTCTATCTAGGCCTTGAAATGCAGAGCCTGTCTCTATACGTCATCGCCGCCTTCCAGCGTGACGACGAACGTTCGACTGAAGCCGGGCTCAAATACTTCGTGCTCGGCGCGCTAGCATCGGGTTTGCTGCTCTACGGCAGCTCCCTGATTTATGGCTTCTCCGGAACTACCAACTTCGATCAGTTGGCGGCGCTCTTCGATTATGCCAGCCAGGCGGGGCCGGGAACGGGCGTCATCTTCGGTATCGTCTTCATCATGGCCGGGTTGGCGTTCAAGGTCTCGGCGGTACCGTTCCATATGTGGACCCCCGACGTCTACGAAGGCGCGCCGACGCCAGTCACAGCGTTCTTCTCGGTTGCGCCCAAGATCGCGGCTTTGGCACTATTCATGCGCGTTATGATCGGCCCGTTCGGCGACCTGCTTCAGCATTGGCAGCAAATCGTCGCCTTCGTTTCCATCGCGTCAATGATCCTCGGTGCACTGACGGCAATCAACCAACGCAACATCAAACGCTTGATGGCCTATAGTTCCATTGGCCACGTCGGCTATGCGCTGATCGGACTGGCCGTCGGCGACGCCGCCGGCATCCGTGGCGTGCTGATTTATCTCGCCATCTATCTGGTCATGAACGTCGGTACTTTTGCCTGCATTCTCTGCATGCGGCGCGACGACCGCATGGTAGAAGGCATTGACGACCTGGCCGGCTTGAGCAAGTCGCACCCAATGTTGGCGGCCGCACTTGCCGTCTTCATGTTCTCGATGGCGGGAATACCGCCACTGGCCGGCTTTTTTGGTAAACTGTACGTCTTTCTTGCGGCGATCGAAGCCGAACTCTACACTTTGGCCGTGATCGGCGTTCTGACCAGCGTCATCGCCGCCTTTTATTACATCCGCATCATCCGGGTTATGTACTTTGATGATATCAAAGAATCGCTCGACAAGCCGGTCGAGCGGGAACTCCGCCTGGTGCTGGCAGCAACCGGCCTGTTGGTCATGCTGTTCTTCCTCTATCCGTCGCCGGTTTTGTCCAGTGCCGCGGCCGCTGCAGCCGCGCTGTTCGCGGGCTGATGCGGGAGCCGAAGCTTCCCTCCGTCTATAAACTGATCGCCCTCAACACGGTCGACAGCACTAACGCCGAGGCGAAGCGGCTCGCCGTCCGCGGGGAGGACGAGACCGCCGACGGAACAATCGTCTGGGCGAAAGAGCAGACCGCCGGCCGCGGGCGTCGGGGGCGTACTTGGTCGAGCCCAAAGGGTAATCTCTATTGTTCGCTTATCCTTCGTCCCGACGCGCCCGCTTCGGTCGCGGCACAACTCAGTTTCGTCGCCGGGCTAGCTATTCATGACGCACTGTGCCTGCTGTCCGAACCGGGGCACGAGGTGCTTGTCAAATGGCCTAACGATATCCTCGTTAACGGCAAGAAGGTCGCCGGTATCCTTCTCGAGGCAGAGCAATCAAGCGGCGACGTACCAGCATGGCTGATCCTCGGTTTGGGGCTAAATGTCGGGGTTCACCCGGAAGACGCGGAGTTTCCAGCTACGTCCTTGCGTTTTGAGGGTTGGCCATCGACGGAGATCGATGTACTCGAGGCCTATTGCCGCTATTTCCTGTCGTGGACCAGCAGATGGCTGGATAAGGGCTTTGAGCAGGTACGCAAAAACTGGCTATGGCGGTGCAAGGGGCAGGGCGAGCACATGGAGGTACGACTCGCAGGCGAGACGCTGACCGGCGTGTTTGCCGATATAGACGACAACGGCGCCCTGGTCCTCGATCAAGACGGTCACCAACGCATAATCAGCGCCGGCGATGTATACTTCGGCGGATCGTGATGGATAGAGCTGATGCTACTGGCGATTGATTCAGGCAACACTAACATCGTCTTCGCCGTCTTCGACAGTGATGGCGGAGTTCGTGGCGAATGGCGCTCGTCGACCGACGCCAACCGGACCGCTGACGAGTTCGGAATTTGGCTCGAGCAATTGATGAAGTCCGAGGGAATTGGGCGCGCCGACATCGATGCGGCAATCATCGCCAGCGTCGTTCCGGCAACGTTGTTCGCCCTAAAGACGCTGTGTCGGAAGTATTTCGATTGCGATCCACAGGTCATACGCGAGGACGGGATCGAGCTCGGCCTCGAAGTGCTGGTCGAGCGGCCGGACGACGTCGGCGACGACAGGTTGGTCAACGCGGTCGCAGCTCATGAACGTTATGGTGGGCCCTTGATTGTCGTTGATTTTGGCACCGCTACAACCTTCGACGTGATCGACGTCAAGGGTAATTACGTCGGCGGTGTCATCGCGCCGGGCGTTAGTCTGTCGTTGGAGGCCTTGCATATGGCGGCTGCGCAACTGCCGCGCGTCGCCATCAAGCGCCCAGATGACGTTATCGGTACTAGCACAGTGCCGGCGATGCAATCGGGGATCTACTGGGGTTACGTCGGAATGATCGAGGGCCTCGTCCGGCGAATCTGTGAGCAATACGGCGCCGAAATGAACGTCATCGCCACAGGTGGCCTGGCGCCGCTGTTCGCGGAGGCGACGGATTACATCAAGGAGACGGACTCCGACCTTACTCTGAGAGGATTGCTCGCCATCCATCGGCTGAACGCCAAATGAACCGGGTTTGCACCGACGAGTTGGTGTTTGTCCCCCTTGGCGGCGCGGGAGAGATCGGCATGAACCTTAACCTATACGGTTACGGGCCGGCCGATGACCCAACCTGGATGATGGTCGATCTCGGCGTCACCTTCAGCGATGGCCGAGTGCCCGGTGTCGATGTGATAATGCCGGACCCGGCCTTTATCGTCGAACGCTGCAATCGTTTGGCGGGACTTGTGCTGACCCATGCCCATGAGGACCACCTAGGCGCGGTTCCATACCTTTGGCCGCAGTTCCGCTGCCCCATCTATGCGACGCCGTTCACAGTTTCCATTCTCAGACGCAAGCTCGCCGAAAAGGGACTTGAAGACCATGCCGAGATCATTGAGGTGCCACTTGGCGGCCGCTTCGATGTCGGTCCGTTCGCTCTTGAGCTGATCACACTCACCCATTCGATCCCCGAACCCAACGCAATCGCAATCCGGACGCCAGCCGGGACGGTGCTGCACACGGGAGATTGGAAGTTCGATCCGGACCCAGTCGTCGGTCCGGCATCCGATGAACAGGCGCTGAAAAGGCTGGGGGACGATGGCGTACTCGCCATTGTTTGCGATTCGACCAACGTTTTTTCGCCCGGCGAGTCGGGCTCAGAATCGGAGTTGCTAAAGAGCCTGACGGGGCTTATCGGCGATTGCGAGAACAGGGTTGCGGTGACCTGTTTTGCGACCAACGTTGCCCGGCTCGAGACGATCGCCCGAGCCGCGCGCGCCAACGGACGAGATGTAGTTTTGGCGGGCCGGTCCTTGAGACGTATCGATGCGGCGGCGCGCGAGAACGGGTATCTCTCCGACACGCCGGCGTTCCTCGATGAAGACGACGTAGGCAATCTGCCGAAAAATAAGGCAGTGATCATCTGTACCGGCAGCCAGGGAGAGCCGCGCGCGGCACTGTCGCGCATCGCCGACAACGACCACCCGCACGTCCGTCTCGAAGGCGGTGATATGGTCATCTTTTCCTCACGCATCATTCCCGGCAATGAAACGCTAATCAGCAATCTGCATAATCGTCTTGTCCGCCGCGGTATCGACATCGTCACCGAGCGCAACCATTTGGTGCACGTCTCGGGCCATCCGGCTCGCGATGAGCTAGCCCGGATGTACCAATACGCGCGCCCGAAGATTGCCATTCCGGTGCATGGCGAGTTACGTCATATGATCGAGCACGCCAACCTCGCTCGCGACTGTCAGGTCCGCCATGTCGTTGTCGTCGAAAACGGCGCGCTGGTCCGCCTCGGACCCGGTGGCCCCGGCATTGTCGATCACCTGCCGTCAGGGCGCATGGCGCTCAGTGGCAACCGGGTGGTCGCCTTTGACGGCGAACTGATCCGCGGCCGCAATCGCGCAATCTGGAACGGAAGCGTCGTTGCCACCGTCGGCGTCAAAGCCAGTGGCGAACTTGCGTTCAAGCCCCAGATCACGACTACCGGACTGGTTGACGCGGATGATGATCCGGCTTTATCCAACGCCGTTAATGCCATCGGCGAGACCCTCAGGGCGTTGACGTCGAAGCAGTTGCGGAAAGACGACGAAGTACGGAAAGCCCTGAGAATTGCCATCCGCCGTGCTTTCCGCGACAGTCTGGCTAAAAAACCCGTGACCAGCGTTCATCTGGTACGAACTAATTAGGAGGATCCCCCGCCAATGATCGGCCGTCTCAATCATGTGGCCATCGCCGTGCCCGATCTAGAATGGGCGGCGGAGACATATCGCCGCGCGCTCGGAGCAACAGTTTCAGCACCGGTCGCCGAACCAGATCACGGTGTTACTGTCGTTTTTGTCGAGCTACCCAATACGAAGATTGAGCTACTTGAACCCTTGGGAGAAACATCGCCGATCGCCGCATTCCTGGAAAAGAACCCGACCGGCGGTATGCACCATCTCTGCTACGAGGTCGACGACATTGCCGCTGCCCGCGACCACCTGATTGCCAAGGGTGCGCGCATACTCGGCGACGGCAAACCGAAAATTGGTGCCCATGGTAAGCCGGTGCTGTTCCTCCATCCGAAAGATTTTCTCGGCACCCTCGTCGAGCTGGAACAGGCCTGAGGGGGCGGAAGGGATGGGCTGGACGGAGGCTCTTGCCACTTATTTTATCATTTGGTGGTTGACATTGTTAATGGTGCTGCCGTGGGGCGTCACCCGGGTCAACCCGGACGACCTAATGCCCGGCGAGGACCACGGTTCGCCGCAAAAGCCGCGTTTGCTCATTAAGTTTGTTGTCAACACGGCACTCGCCGGTGTCGTCTTCGGCATTGTTTACGCGGTCATCGTTTCCGATCTAATTTCGTTGCGGCCGTGACCTGGTATTGCGAATACGCGCCGGGTCATCAGTTCCACGGACCCTACCACGACACTGAATACGGATTTCCGACCGAGGACGAGACTGTTCTTATGGAGCGCCTGGCGCTCGAGATCATGCAGGCCGGCCTCAATTGGCTGATCATCCTCAAGAAACGCAACGGTTTGAACCGTGCCTTCGGCGCCTTTCGTGTCGATACGATGGCTGGTTACGGAGACAAGGACGTCAAGCGCCTGCTCAACGACGAGAATAACATCCGAAATCACATAAAAGTGGCTGCCATCATCGAGAACGCAAAGCGCGTCCAAGCGATGCGGGCGAGCCACGGCGGCTTCGCTCAGTGGATCGCCGCCCATCACCCGCTGACAAAGGCCGATTGGGTGAAGCTGTTCAAGAAGACTTTCAAATTCACCGGTGGCGAGATTACCGGTGAGTTCTTGATGAGCATCGGCTACCTACCTGGTTGCCATTGTGTTGATTGTCCGACGTTCAAGAAGATTGCGAGGCTCGCCCCGCCCTGGATGCAAGTCGCGACAGCATTCTACGAGGACCGCTGACAAGGGCCGCGCACGCTACTTATTTGTGCCTGCAGGATCCCCGTGTTGTTGCTGTGAAGCTCGAGGTTCTGATACCGCACCGGCTTTTCCACCTCCGCATCGAACATTTCGGCCAATGTAAGTTCTGCTCGAGGGCCAAGGGTCTTCTTGTTAAGTATGTGGGAACATATTGCCGCTGAGCTTCTAAACGAAGACAGTCCGAACCCAGGTTTCCGTCTAGGCGGATTATGGACATTGCAAGGTGGGTTCCCTACATTCGCAC
>PTLJ01000037.1 GCA_002938045.1 Alphaproteobacteria bacterium MarineAlpha3_Bin4 | reverse complement strand
GTTGAAACATTCGAGCGTATGGCTAGCGATCGATTGTCTGGCGCAGGAGCATGGGCTTTCCGCTTCTGAGTTAGCACGCAAGGCGGGCCTCGGTCCGATGACCTTCAATAAGAGTAAGGGCGTTACCAAGGAAGGCAAGCTAAGGTAGTCGTGTGTGGAAAGCATTTCCAAAATCCTCAATGCTACGGGCGCGAGCCCAAACGAGCCTGTGTCTAACGTCGGGGAAGGCGGGGGCGCTAGTATTTATCGCAACATTCCATTGGTCGTTTATGCTCAGGCCAGGGCTGAGGGCTCTTTCGACTCTGCCAAATTTCTGCCAGTGGGGGTGGGGATGAAACACCGTTTCTGGGGGGTCCTGATCCCCAAGCCTATGCTTTGGAGATCACGGGCGACAGCATGGAGTTGGTGTTCCGAGACAACAACATCGTTATCATTCTGCCGGACGCAAACATCCGCCGCAGCGGCCGGGTCGTCGTCAAGACCGGTGGTGGCAAATTTATGGCTAAGGTGTTGCTCCGCAAATCAGTCCGCAAGGTTGATCTCGAATCACTGAACCGCGCCCATAACGATCGCATCGTGTCTATTTAGGGCGTTGAGTGAATCGTCCGTATCACCTGGGCTAGCTAGTAAAGAACCTGCGGCTACGCGCCGTTCCGTTTTTTATAAATTTGGCCGCCATCGGTTGCCCGCATCCAATATTCGGGCGTGGCTTTTATTCGCTGAGATTCTCTCTGGCTATGGCACGGCGGAGCAGATCCTTCACCTCATCGAGACCATAGAGCGCAATAAATGATCCCATTCGTGGGCCGTGGGACTGTCCGAACAAAATTTCGTATAGCGCTTGGAACCAGAACTTCAGGTCGGGGAAGGGATGCCGGTTGCCGACTTCGTAAACCTGCGACTGAATAGTCTCGGCGCCACTGTCTGATGGCATGCCGTCAAGAGTGTCGACGAGGTCTTGTAGCGCCTGGCGCTCCTCGTCTGTTGCCAGACGATAATGCTTAAAAGGCTTTATGAAGTCGCGATAGTAATTAATTGCGTAGGCGACGAGTTGATCGAGGATCGGCGCGGATTCGGGTGTCGCATTTGGCCGATAGCGCGATATGAAATGCCAGAGGATGGACTTGTCCTCGGTATGGCAGACGCTGGCCAGATTGAGAAGGATGTTGTAGCTGAGGTGTGAATCCTCATGCGGCGGATGGCCGGCATGAATATGCCAGACCGGATTGTCGATCCGGTTTCTCGGCTCGAGCCTGGGGTAACTCTCCAAATGACTGAGGTAATCGTCGACGTTGCGGGGAATGACGTCGAAGAACAACCGCTTCGCCGCGTTCGGCTTCTGGTACATGAACAGCGCCAGGCTCTCCTGAGGCGCGTACCTCAACCATTCCTCGACCGATAAACCGTTGCCTTTGGACTTGGAAATCTTCTCGCCGTTCTCGTCGAGAAACAGCTCATAGGTAAACCCGACCGGCGGCTGGCTCCCGAGGATCTGGCAGATTTTGCTAGATAACTTGACGGAATCGATCAGGTCCTTGCCCGACATTTCATAATCGACGCCTAACGCTGCCCAACGCATAGCCCAGTCCGGCCGCCACTGGAGTTTGCAATGTCCTCCCGTCACGGGGGTCTCGATCGCGGAGCCGTCCTCCTCCTCGTAGATAATGGTGCCGGCCTCTACATTGGGCTTGATCACAGGCACTTGCAGCACGCAGCCGGTCTTCTCGCAGATAGGTAAAAACGGGCTATAGGTCGCTTGACGCTCTGCGCCGAGAGTCGGCAGAATGACGTTGATGATGGCATCGTAGCGTTCTAGCACCGTCAACAGCGCGGCATCGAATTGGCCACTCTTATAACACTCCGTGGAACTCTTAAACTCGTAATCGAAGCCAAAGTCGTCGAGAAAAGCCTTCAGGCGTGCGTTGTTGTGGTGGCCAAAACTCTCATGCATGCCGAACGGATCGGGAATCTCCGTCAAGGGTTTGCCTAGATGCTCGGCCACCATTTCCTGATTGGGAATATTGTCGGGTACCTTGCGTAGACCATCCATGTCATCCGAGAAGGCAAACAACTTGGTTGGCAAATCCGAAAGCAAGGAGAAGGCGTGGCGGACCATGGACGTCCTGGCAACCTCGCCGAATGTGCCAATATGCGGAAGACCCGAAGGACCGTATCCCGTCTCGAAAAGCACATAGCCCTTGGCCGGCACCTTGTCGCCCACGTGCTTCAACAGCAACTGTGCCTCGGCAAAGGGCCAGGCGGTTGAGTGCTGCGCGTATTCTCGAAGCTCGGTCATGGCGGAAGTTTTAACTCTTTGATGTTTCGGCGCCGGAACCTACGGCGCGGGCCCAGCTAGGTCAACCGGCCTAGCCGGGTCCCGGGACCCTCGATTCCATTTACTTCCAGACCGGCTTACCGCTTCCAGGCAGGCCGTAACTCTCCCACTTTCGGGTGACCTCAGCGATGATGTCTTCCGACATACGGATCTTGCGGCCCCATTCGCGTACGGTCTCTGGCGAAATCTTGGTCGTGGCGTCAATTCCCATCTTGCTGCCGAGGCCCGATTGCGGCGACGCGAAATCGAGATAATCGATCGGTGTGTTTTCGATCACCGTGACATCACGCGCCGGATCGACGTTAGTTGAAACCGCCCAGACCACGTCGTTCCAGTTGCGGGCGCTGATATCATGATCGACGACGATTACAAATTTTGTGTACATGAACTGGCGCAGATAAGACCACACCGCCATCATGATTCGATTGGCGTGCCCCGGATAGGCTTTCTTGATTGCGACCACAGCGGCGCGATAAGAACAGGCCTCCGGTGGTAGCCAAAAATCGACAATCTCGGGAAACTGTTGGGTCAGCAACGGTACGAAAATGTCGTTTAGGGCTTCGCCGAGGACTGACGGCTCGTCCGGCGGCCGGCCGGTAAAGGTGGAAAGATAGATCGGATTTCGGCGCATGGTGATAGCGCTGAGTGTGAAAATGGGAAACCGTTCGACCGCGTTGTAATACCCAGTGTGATCGCCGTAGGGACCTTCATCGCCGTAATCGTCGAGGGATACGTGCCCCTCGAGGACAATCTCGGATTCGGCTGGGACTTTCAAGGGAACCGTCTTGCAATTGACCAACTCCACTTTCTTACCCCTCAGAAGCCCCGCGAACTGGTACTCGGAAAGGGTGTCCGGCACTGGCGTCACCGCGGCGAGGATGATGCCCGGATCGGCCCCGATGACGGCTGCAGCGGGAAGTGGCGCTTGTTTCCTCTCCTTCCAGCGCGCATGGTGTTGAGCACCGCCCCTATGTTTGAGCCAGCGCATCAGGGTTGTGTTGGGTCCGGTCACCTGCATCCGGTAAATACCCAGGTTGTAACGATCACGCTGGTCGCCGCCCTCTTCGTCGGCACCGGGGCCCTGGGTCACCACTAGCGGCCAGGTAATCAGCGGCGCTGGCTCGCTTGGCCAGCAGGTCTGTATAGGAAAGCGCGCAAGATCGATATCCGGCCCTGTAAGCACCACGTCATGGCACGGCGATTGGGACACATTTTTTGGGTTCATCGCCATCACCGACTTGAGTAACGGCAGCATATCAAGCGCGTCTCGCCATCCCCCTGGCGGTTCCGGCTGGCGAAGGAAGGCCAGGGTCTCGCCGATCTCTCTCAACTGGCTGGGATCACGGTTCATTCCCCACGCGACTCGTTCCTTCGTTCCGAACAAATTGACCAATACGGGTATCTCATAGGGCGTCCCGTCTTCATGCACTACGTTCTCGAACAACACCGCCGGCCCGTCCTCGGCAATCATCCGGGTTTGAATCTCGGTCATCTCGAGAACGGGTGAAACCGGCTCTTGGACCCGTACCAAGCGGCCGGTCGGCTCGAGTCGCTTTTCAATAAAATCACGAAGAGAGGAAAAAGCCATCAAATCGGGTTCCAATAAAATACGTTCTTATTGACACCGATTGACCTGCATGACGTCAAGGTTCTTGCGCACTGCACCAGTTGTTTTTGTAAGCAAAGAAAGATACGCTTCGCGGGTAATTACTTGAAACTTAGGGAAAGCCACCGCTAGCCAACCGGGCTGATCGACTGATCGGTAAAGGTGCCATAAAAGTCTGGGGGTTATGGGAACCGCTCCCTTCGGCGAACGTGGGAATTGAAGAGCATCGAAAGTAGGCCAAGGGGGCAATAGCCCGGAAAAGATGGCTGAAGATAACAACGTCAGCAGTTTTGCGAGGCTAATTGAAATTGGCATCGCCCTGTCGGCCGAGCGCGATACAAACCGGTTGATGGAGCGTATCCTGCTCGAGGCTAAGGACCTGTGCCATGCCGACGGTGGCACCCTTTATCTGCGAACGGAGGAAAATACACTGAAATTTGAGATCATGCGCACGGATTCGCTCAAGATCGCTATGGGCGGCACCACTGGCAAGGAGATCACATTTCCTCCCGTACAAATGTATGATCCGGAAACCGGCGATGAAAACCACAAGAATGTCGCCAGCTACGCTGCGCTTTCCGGCGAGTCAATCAACATTCCGGACGTTTACGAATCTGACACTTTCGATTTCTCCGGCACCAAGAAGTTCGACGAAGGGACAGGATACCGCTCGAAAGCGGTTCTCACTGTCCCACTTAAGAGCAGTCAAGATGAGGTCATCGGCGTTCTGCAATTGCTCAACGCCCAAGAAGAAGAGACCGGTGACGTCATTCCGTTTAGCAGCGAAATTCAGCCGTTGATCGAAGCGCTCGCTTCACAGGCGGCGGTGGCGCTTGACAACCAGCAATTGCTTGAGGCTCAGAAGTTGCTTCTCGATTCGTTCATCGAGTTGATTGCGTCCGCCATCGACGCCAAATCGCCCTACACGGGTGGCCACTGTCAGCGTGTGCCGGAATTGACCAAGAAACTAGCCAAGGCGGCGTGTGGGATGACCGACGGTCCGTTTGCCGATTTTGATCTCACCGAGGAACAGTGGTACGAGCTTCACATCTCGGCCTGGCTACACGATTGCGGTAAGGTCACGACGCCGGAGTACGTCGTCGACAAGGCAACCAAGATGGAAACGATCTACGACCGCATTCACGAGATTCGCACGCGCTTCGAGGTCGTCAAGCGCGAGGCCGTGATCGAATATTTGAAGGCAATCATCACCGGCGAGCGCAAGGCTGAAGAGTTGCGCGAAGAGCTTGAAACGAAGCTGGCCAAGTTGGACGACGATTACGAATTTATCACTGAATGCAATCTCGGCGGCGAGTTTATGGCGCCGGAACGCATCGCCCGGGTCAAGGAGATTGCCGGAATTGAGTGGGTAAGGACACTTGATGACCGATTGGGCGTGTCGCACGAAGAGTTGAAGCGCAAGCAACGGACGAAAGCGCCGGAGTTGCCCGTTGCGGAACCTCTGCTCCAGGACCGCGAAGACCACATTATTTATCGTGAGGCTAATGAAACCGCAGCGGTAGAAGAGGACAATAAATACGGGTTCAAGCTCGATGCGCCAGAGTTCAAGTACAACTTGGGTGAAATATACAATCTTTGCATCGAACGAGGCACCCTGACCGAGGAAGAACGGTTCAAGATCAACGATCACATCGTTCAGACCATTGTCATGTTGCAACACCTACCGTTTCCGAAACACCTGAAACGAGTTCCCGAATATGCTGGCGGCCATCACGAAAAAATGGACGGTACGGGATATCCCAAAAAACTCGTTAAGGACGATATGTCTATTCCCGCACGCATCATGGCGATCGCTGATATCTTTGAGGCCCTGACCGCTGCTGACAGGCCCTACAAGTCGCCCAAGAAACTGAGCGACAGCATCAAGATCATGTCATTCATGAAGAAAGATGCACATATTGATCCTGACCTGTTTGAGTTGTTCCTGAAATCCGGCGTCTATCAGGAATATGCAGACAGGTTTCTCGATCCTTCCCAGATCGACGACGTCGACATCTCGCAGTGTCTCGAAGGCGGCAACGATTGAGCCTGCATTCACTGGTGTCCCAGGACGCTTTTGAACGCGCCATTTCCTATCCCTACTTTATTCCTAGCCGGTCCTACGTGGTTTCCGACGGCGGGCATGAAAAGATAGTCGGCGAGATGTCAGCGACTGATCTCGCTGGCCGTGAACCGGTTCTTGCCGTTGGCTCCAATCAATCACCGGAACAATTGACGCGAAAATTTGTCAGTCCGGATTGGGGCATTATCCCTGTCATCCGCGTGCAGTTGAGCAATTTCGACATCGCTTATTCTCCGCACATAACGAGTTACGGTTCGATCCCGTCAACGCTACAGTCCGCGCCTGGGGTGACGGTCAATTTGTTCGTCAACTGGCTGACGCCTAAGCAACTTGAACGAATGCACGAAACCGAGATTGGCAGCGCCAACTATGTATTCGGACGGCTTGAAAACTTAGAACTAGGGATAGAATTGGGTCCTTCGCTCGATTTCGTGCACGTCTACGTGAGCCGGCGCGGTGTCCTTTGCCATGAAGGTTCACCAATCTCCGTTTCCGAAATTCCAGCGACCGGTCGCACCTGGCTTGCACTAACGCAGGAGCAGGTCCAGCGCCATATCCGCGATCAGTTTAATCCGGGGAAGGAGCTAAGGGAGTTCATCTGCGAGTCGATTGCCGATCCGGACCTGCGCCGCAAGCGTACGAAAGCCTTGGAAAAGAAAAGCCAGTCTTTTAAAGGCCCAGGTTTCGTCCCAATCGAGAATTAATCAAGCTGGGTTTCGCTGATTAAATGTTCTACCAGTAAGTGCTGCCCTGGGGGAGTCAATCCAGCCGCACGATCCTAGGGCGTCAGACCGCTGGAACGCATGATCACTCGGCGTTCGGGGGTGCTGGATTAAAGCGGCGCAAACCGCCGCTGCGACATGCCCGCTTGCGGTCAGACTGACGGCTACCGCCATCGTGCTCTAGAGTTTAGTGCAGATGGATACCAACTAAGGCACCGGAAGCTCGGCGGCGTTTTATAACCAGAGTGGTCCCGGTTTCAAGTTTGTCTCCCAACTCGCCCACACCATCCATGGCAATATATTGCTAACTTGTAATTTTTCACAATTGTGGGCATGGGCTTTAGCTAATTACTTGGCCAGCAATGATACCGACGAGCACGATCAGACCAAAATCCCGGTTTGAGCGGAATTTGGATAGGCAACTCTTCGGGTTATCCGTATCCACTGTCCGCACCTGCCAGCCCAGATGTCCTCCGGCCATCGCGATTGCAATGAAATAAGGCCAAGACAACCCAGCGGTTATCCCCGAGAGAGCAAGCAATGCGATAGTGCCCGCATAGAACACTACTAAAAAGAGAGGTGTCGCTGCCCCGAATTTCAAAGCCGTCGACTTGATCCCGACTAAAATGTCGTCTTCCTTATCCTGGTGGGCGTAGATGGTGTCGTACCCTAGCGTCCAGAGGATTCCAGCAGCATAAAGAACCAGCGCTGACAGCGCCAAGCCCTCTTTGACCGCGGCCCATCCCATCAACGCCCCCCAGTTGAAGGTCAGACCAAGGAAAAGTTGCGGCCAATAAGTAATCCGCTTCATAAATGGATAGATGACAACAAACGTTAACGACGAGACGCCAAGAATGATTGAGAAATGGTTAAATTGGATCAACACGGACAACCCCAATAGCAACTGCAGGCTCAGAAACGCGAACGCTTGATAGAGGCTAATACTGCCACTGGCGATTGGGCGACCCGCAGTGCGGGCGACACGAGCGTCGAAATCCCGGTCAACGATGTCGTTGACCGTACAGCCGGCACCTCTCATGACTAGAGATCCAACCGCAAATAAGGTGAACAGCCACAGATCTGGCCACCCCTCGGTGGCCAGTGAGACGCTCCACCAACAAGGAATCACCAGAAGCCAGGTTCCGATGGGTCTTTCCATCCGCGCCAACCGGAGATAAGGGCGCGCGAATTCGGGCGCCAGACGGTCGATCCAACTCGCTTGAGGAATATCGCTGGTGGTATCGCGGACAGCTTCCGACATGGTTGCAACTATACCCCGCGTCCCGATCGCGCCGCTACTGCTTGCCGCAGGGAACTCCCGTTCTATGATGTCTGCCCCTGCCGATTTGTTAGGAGCGAACGTGGATGCCCCGCCCGCCAGCCAGACTGTTCATCGAAGTAGCGCTGGACGCTCAGGAGATAATTAACCTCGACGCCGCGCGGAGTCACTACTTAGTAAATGTCATGCGACTCGGCCAAGGTGACGGTCTCTCGATCTTCAATGGTCGACAGGGAGAATGGAACGCTGTCATCGAGGCCGCCACCAAGAAGGGTTGTAAGATTCGGATCGCAAATAAATCGCGATCGCAGGTGCCGGAACCAGACCTTTGGCTTGTTTTCGCGCCGGTTAAGAAAACCGGAACCAATTTCATCGTCGAAAAGGCGACGGAACTTGGCGTTTCCCGTCTCTGCCCCGTATTCACAAAAAACACGAAGACAGGGCGCATCAACCACGACCGATTTCGTGCCACAGCGGTGGAAGCCGCGGAACAATGCCGGCGGTTAACCGTGCCGGATATTGATCAGGCCTGCCTGTTGACCGAAGCGCTGACGAAATGGCCGGCTGACAGGACCCTGTTGATGGCCGATGAAAGCGGTGGCGGCGTACCGATCACTCAACTTGCGGACAAGCAGCGTATCGTTGGTAAAACTTCGATGCCCACGCATGGGGTCCTGATTGGGCCCGAAGGGGGCTTCACTGATGCCGAGTGGGAACAACTGAGACAATTGAAATTTATTACCTTAATCGATCTTGGTCCCCGTATACTTCGGGCTGAAACCGCCGCCCTATCTGCCTTGGCTTGTTGGCAGGCTTTGATTGGTGATTGGTACGGGCAATCTCACCATTAAATGCGCCACTCTCACGAACGATACGAATGAACGACCAATGGCTGTTGAAACCAAGGACCCCGATGGGCCAATCATTGGAAAACGAGCTCTCGTTGAATATTTGGCAGCTGGATGCAAGCCACCAGAAGCCTGGCGTATCGGCACCGAACACGAAAAATTCGCCTATCATTTAAGCGATTTGAAGCCGCTCGATTACGAAGGGGAAAGCGGCGTCCGCGCGCTATTGGAAGGCCTCACGCGGTTCGGTTGGGAGCCAGTTGTCGAGGCGGGAAATCCGATCGCCCTGAAAGGAGCCGACGGCGGCTTCATCAGCCTCGAACCGGCAGGCCAGATTGAGCTGTCTGGTGCCCCGGTCGAGAACATTCACCAAAACTGCGATGAAGTGACCGGACATTTGCAGCAGGTTAAGGCCATCGCTAGCGAGCTCGGCATCGGCTTTCTCGGGCTTGGCTACCGGCCTAAATGGCCCAACGACGATGTTCCGTGGATGCCCAAGGGTCGTTACAATATTATGCGCAAGTACATGCCAAAGAAGGGAAGCCTAGGGCTGGAAATGATGCAGTCCACCTGTACGGTACAGGTCAATCTGGATTTTGATTCCGAAGCTACGATGGTTCAGATGTACCGTATCTCTCTCGCGTTGCAACCGATTGCGACGGCGCTATGGGCGAACTCGCCGTTCAAGGAGGGGGAGCTCAACGGTTATTTGTCGTATCGCAGCCATATCTGGACAGATACGGATCCCGACCGTTGCGGAACGCTTCCATTCGTGTTCGAGGACGGGTTTGGTTTTGAGCGTTATGTCGACTACTTGCTGGATGTGCCAATGTATTTTGTTTACCGGAACGGCAATTATATTGACGCCTCCGGGCAATCGTTTCGTGATTTTATGGCCGGAATACTTCCAGCCCTTCCGGGAGATTATCCGACTTTATCCGACTGGGTCGATCACCAGAGCACTGCCTTTCCGGAAGTCAGGCTGAAACAGTTTCTCGAAATGCGTGG